>CP185271.1:1480000-1780000 GCA_019458035.2 Streptococcus oralis | reverse complement strand
AATAATTGTAACGAATCAAGGTCAATCTAGACACAAAATGGAATGAAATCAAGCAAATCTCTGCTAAAAGTTTGGAATAAGCTGACCTGTAAATAGAAAGGAACTATATGATTTACAAAGTTTTTTATCAAGAAACAAAAGAACGTAGCCCACGTCGTGAAACAACACGCTCACTTTACCTAGACATCGATGCCAACTCAGAACTTGAGGGCCGTATCTCTGCTCGCCAACTTGTCGAAGAAAACCGCCCAGAGTACAACATCGAGTATATCGAACTCTTGTCTGACAAATTGCTAGATTACGAAAAAGAAACTGGCGCTTTCGAGATTACGGAGTTCTAATATGGCCTACACTCTTAAACCTGAAGAAGTCGGCGTTTTTGCCATCGGTGGTCTGGGAGAAATCGGGAAAAACACTTACGGAATTGAATACCAAGACGAGATTATCATCGTCGATGCTGGGATTAAATTCCCAGAAGATGACTTGCTCGGTATCGACTACGTTATCCCCGACTACTCTTACATCGTGGACAATATCGACCGCGTCAAGGCTGTCTTGATCACACACGGACACGAGGACCACATCGGTGGGATTCCCTTCCTGCTCAAGCAAGCAAATGTCCCTATCTACGCTGGGCCACTTGCCTTGGCTTTGATCCGTGGAAAACTCGAAGAACACGGTCTCTTACGCAACGCCAAACTTTACGAAATCAACCACAATACTGAGTTGACCTTTAAAAATCTCAAGGCAACTTTCTTTAGAACCACTCACTCTATTCCAGAACCTTTGGGAATTGTCATTCATACTCCTCAAGGGAAAATCGTCTGTACGGGTGACTTTAAGTTTGACTTTACTCCAGTTGGGGAACCTGCGGACTTGCACCGGATGGCAGCCCTTGGTGAAGAAGGCGTACTCTGCCTCCTCTCTGACTCGACAAATGCAGAAGTGCCAACCTTTACCAACTCTGAAAAGGTCGTTGGTCAGTCCATCATGAAGATTATCCAAGGCATTGAAGGACGCATCATCTTCGCATCCTTTGCCTCAAATATCTTCCGTCTCCAGCAAGCAACGGATGCTGCAGTTAAGACTGGACGCAAGATTGCTGTCTTTGGACGTTCGATGGAAAAGGCCATTGTCAACGGTATCGAGCTTGGCTACATCAAAGCTCCTAAGGGAACCTTTATCGAGCCAAATGAAATCAAAGACTATCCTGCAGGCGAGGTTCTGATCCTCTGTACAGGTAGTCAAGGCGAGCCAATGGCAGCCCTCTCTCGTATCGCTAACGGAACCCACCGTCAAGTGCAACTCCAACCCGGCGATACCGTTATCTTCTCTTCAAGTCCAATCCCTGGAAATACTACTAGCGTCAACAAGTTGATTAACATTATCTCAGAAGCTGGTGTCGAAGTCATCCACGGAAAGATTAACAATATCCACACCTCTGGACACGGTGGTCAGCAAGAGCAAAAACTCATGCTCCGCTTGATCAAGCCAAAATACTTCATGCCTGTCCATGGTGAATACCGCATGCAAAAAGTCCACGCTGGACTAGCGGTGGATACGGGTGTCGAGAAGGACAATATCTTTATCATGAGCAATGGTGATGTCCTTGCCCTTACTGCAGATTCTGCTCGTATCGCTGGGCATTTCAACGCCCAAGACATCTATGTTGATGGAAATCGTATCGGTGAAATCGGTGCAGCCGTCCTCAAAGATCGTAGAGATCTATCTGAAGATGGTGTCGTTCTAGCAGTCGCAACTGTTGACTTCAAGTCTAAAATGATCTTGTCTGGTCCAGATATTCTCAGCCGCGGCTTTGTCTACATGAGAGAATCTGGAGACTTGATTCGCCAAAGCCAGCGCATCCTCTTCAATGCAATTCGTATCGCACTGAAGAACAAAGATGCTAGCGTGCAATCTGTCAATGGCGCCATTGTCAACGCCATTCGTCCTTTCCTCTATGAAAATACCGAACGTGAACCGATTATTATCCCTATGATCCTCACACCAGATGAAGAATAATACTCTTTGATTTTCATTGAATATAAGTCAAAAAAACAGCCCCGTCTTCGGAGCTGTTTTTTCTATGCTTTCTTTTGAGATTGAAACTCAATAAAAATCGAAATCAGACTAGAAGGCTAGGCGAAAGCATAACTTAAGTTAGGTGAGCTGAAGCCGACGACGTATCATTTTGATTTTTGAAGAGTTTTAGAAATACTACGATTTTTACCTTCCAGATACACCATCAAAATAGAAATATCTGCTGGATTCACTCCCGAAATACGGCTGGCTTGGCCGATAGTTTCTGGATTGATAAGTTTGAACTTCTGGCGAGCTTCTGTTGCGATAGAATCAATATCATCCCAGTCAATATTGGCTGGAATTCGTTTTTCTTCCATGCGTTTCATCTTGGCAACCTGGTCCATAGCTTTGGAAATATATCCTTCGTACTTGATTTCTGTTTCAATCAATTCGATAATCTTGTCATCCAAGTTCTCGGCAGCTGGCCCTATGAAAGCTACCACATCTTTGTAAGAAACTTCTGGACGGCGAAGGAATTCTTTGGCTGTCACCGCATCTGTCAACGGCTTGAAACCCATTTCCTCAACCTTAGCATTGGTTTCTTTGACTGGCTTGAGTTTGATACTGTCTAGGCGCTTCATCTCATTGTCAAATTGATTTTTCTTGATTTCAAAACGAGCCCAGCGTTCATCGTCCACAAGGCCAATCTCACGACCCATCTCGGTCAAACGCATATCGGCATTGTCATGACGGAGGATGAGACGGTATTCAGCACGGCTGGTCAAGAGACGGTAGGGTTCAATGGTGCCCTTGGTCACCAAGTCATCGATCATCACCCCAATATAACCGTCACTGCGCTTCAAAATCAATTCAGGCTTGCCTTGGATTTTCAGAGCGGCATTGATACCAGCGATAATCCCTTGTCCTGCTGCCTCTTCGTAACCTGATGTCCCATTTGTCTGACCAGCAGTGAAAAGTCCTGAGATTTTCTTGGTTTCCAGAGTCGCACGCAACTGATGTGGCAAGACCATGTCATACTCGATAGCATAACCAGTTCGCATCATTTCTGCATTTTCCAAACCTTTGATGGAATGAACCAGCTCGCGTTGTACATCCTCAGGCAGACTGGTTGAAAGTCCTTGAACATAGACTTCTTCTGTATTGCGTCCTTCTGGCTCAAGGAAGAGTTGGTGGCGTTCCTTGTCCGCAAAGCGCACAATCTTGTCCTCAATCGATGGACAGTAACGAGGACCCACTCCTTTGACCACACCTGTAAACATAGGCGCACGGTGGAGGTTGTTTTGGATAATCTCATGACTAGTACCATTGGTGTAGGTCAACCAGCATGGCACCTGATCCTTGACATAGTCCTCATCACGTGAAGTGTATGAGAAGTGGTTTGGTGCTTCATCTCCTGGCTGAATTTCTGTCACATCGTAGTTGATAGAAGAAGCCTTGACACGTGGAGGAGTTCCTGTCTTGAAACGACCGATTTCGAGACCCAGTTCCTTGAGATTGTCAGCAAGGTTAATCGAAGCCAAGCTGTGGTTAGGACCTGATGAGTACTTGAGGTCTCCGATGATAATTTCCCCACGGAGGGCAGTCCCAGTCGTCACAATGACTGCCTTGGCGCCGTACTCTTGGTGAGTCGCTGTACGAACACCGACAACCTTGCCATCTTCCACCAAAATCTCATCAATCATGGTTTGACGGAGGGTGAGGTTTTCTTGATTTTCAACCGTCTTGCGCATCTCCTTAGAGTAAAGCTCCTTGTCAGCCTGCGCACGAAGGGCGCGAACAGCTGGACCTTTCCCAGTGTTGAGCATCTTCATCTGGATGTAAGTCTTGTCAATGGTCTTGGCCATTTCGCCACCGAGGGCATCGACTTCACGCACGACAATTCCCTTGGCAGAACCGCCGATAGAGGGATTACAAGGCATGAAAGCCAGCATTTCAATATTGATAGTCGCAAGCAAGACCTTGCAGCCCATACGGCTAGCAGCTAAGGAAGCCTCGACCCCAGCGTGCCCCGCACCAATTACAATAATATCGTATTCTTCTGTAAAATTATAAGTCATTTCTTAACCTTTCAAAAATTTCTCGCAAATAAGGAACTAACTTCTCCTCCTCTAGAGCTTGATCCAGAGTAACCCATTTAAAGTGTGTATGCTCTTCAGAATCTAATCTGATAATTGGCTTCTCCCCAACCCACTCTGCTTTATAAACTAAGCGAGTAAAAACCGTATCCTTAGAGGTATCCAGTTGACTATCTTCGTGAAGAAGTTTGAGCGAACTGCTATCTAGCCTAACTCCCGCTTCCTCAATGCATTCTCTAAGAGCACCATCTCGCGGAAGTTCACCCTTTTCAACCCCGCCACCAGGAATATCCCAGTAAGTTGGATAAACGTTAGGTTCTCCTCTTTTAATTTCCGAACGCTGAATGAGTAAATAATCACCACCACTATGAACAAGTACATGGGCAATAAGCTTAACCATCATTTTCTCTCCTATTCCTCAAGATGAATGTGTCTTAGTTGGCCGTCCCAATCTGGTAGAGTTCTTTTTAAAAAGTCTGGAACTAGCTGGACATTCTGGAGCTTATCCAAGTCAATCCACTCACAAGGTTGCGTTTTTTCGTCTTCCTGCATGGTCAATGGTGCATCCTCAAGCAAGTCTACCAGATAATGAAACTCGATGTTGTGATAAGAGACACCGTCTTGTTCAAAACGATTTTCAACCACGAAAGCTAGCTGCCCAGCCTGAGCTTTGACACCCAGTTCTTCCCTCACTTCACGGACTACCGCTTCTTCCGTTCTTTCATTGACTTGAATCGCACCGCCAATAGTGTAATACTTACCCTTATCTTTGGTAACTAGGAGCTTGCCATTTTGGAGAATCAAGGCTGTCGCTCGAACACCAAAAACCGTATTGTCCACTTTTGTCCGAAAGTCTTGTTGAGTCATTCTTGTCCTTTCCCTTAAAACGACACAAAAACAGTCAAAACTCTGAGAAGTGCAGGACAAAAAAGCCTGCAACATCCATGAGCTTTGACCATCATTTCTATTGCTTTTATTATTGTAGCAAATTGAGAAAATTTGTCAATCTAAATGTACTGACAAACTTGTCCATTGCGGTAGGCATTGTCAATCAAGCCACCACCGAGACACTCTTCGCCATCGTAAAAGACAACTGCCTGTCCTGGTGTGATGGCGCGTTGCGGTTCCGCAAAGATAACTTCTGCCTTGTCTCCTTTGGCATGTACTGTCACCTTTGAATCAGGCTGACGATAGCGGAATTTAGCCGTACATTCTAGCGTAAATTCCTCTGGCATGTCACGAGTAAAGTGAACTTGACTGGCCTCTAGACTGGTTGACATAAGCGAATCATGGTAGAAACCTTGTCCGACATAGAGGATATTTTGGCTTAGGTCTTTTCCGACAACGAACCACGGCGCATTGTCTCCTCCGTGTTGCCCACCGATACCGAGTCCGCCACGCTGACCAATCGTATAATACATCAGACCTGCATGCTCACCCATATCGCGACCATCCACAGTCATCATTCGACCAGGCTGTGCTGGTAGATAGTTGCTGAGAAAGTTTTTAAAGTTCTTTTCTCCGATAAAGCAAATCCCTGTCGAATCTTTCTTCTTAGCAGTCGCAAGTCCTGCTTCTTCAGCTATTTTTCGTACTTCAGGCTTTTCCAAATGCCCCAGTGGGAACATGGTTTTTTGGAGTTGTTCTTGCGAAAGTTGACTGAGGAAATAGGTCTGATCCTTGCCATTGTCCACGCCACGAAGCATGTGAACAATGCCATCCTCATCACGCGCTACTCGGGCATAGTGCCCAGTCGCTACATAGTCTGCACCCAAGGTCATAGCATAGTCCAAAAAGGCCTTAAACTTGATTTCCTTATTGCACATAACATCTGGATTTGGCGTGCGCCCTGCACGGTATTCCGCTAGGAAATACTCAAAGACGCGGTCCCAGTACTCTTTTTCAAAATTGACAGAGTAGTAAGGAATGCCGATCTGGTCTGCCACTGCAGCCACATCCTTGTAATCTTCGGTCGCCGTACAGACGCCGTTTTCATCTGTGTCATCCCAGTTCTTCATGAAGATACCGATCACATCGTAGCCCTGCTCCTTGAGCAAGAGAGCCGTCACCGACGAATCAACACCACCACTCATCCCCACAACAACACGTGTTTTAGAGTTATCACTCATGGTAAGTCTCCCATCTATTCGTTTATTCATACCCTCAAAATTCTATTCATTATGACTTTCAATAGAATTTCTTCGAGTATAGTCTTTTCGTTTGCTTTTAGGACTAGGCAACGAGTCGCAGGCATAACTCGAGTTAGGTAAGACGAGTTAACGACGTAATAAAAGATAAACGAAATGACTAGTTCACGATTGAAGGTCGTGTGTGCTTTAACGATTGAAGGTCGCTTGAGCAGTATTCATTATAACACGCTTGGTTAGAGAAGACAAGAAAGAGGCTGATAAATCATCTCAGCCTCTCTTTCTTACTTTGCAAATGAATCAATTTTCCCCTTTAAGTTCTTTCTTCGCTTGTTCTATCTGGTGTTTCACTTGCTCAAAGCCAGTTCCTCCTAAGGAATTCCGCCTCTGAACAGCGGTTTCTGGACGCAAGTAGATATAAATATCCTCTTCAATCAAGGGATGGTAGACTTGCAACTCCTTCAAATCCCAATCTTGGATATTTTTACCATGCTTGATAGAGTCTAGAACCAATTTCCCTACAATTTCATGCGCTTCTCTAAAGGGGAGGCCTTTTTCTGCCAAATAATCTGCCAGTTCGGTCGCATTCGAAAAATCATTCTCTGTAGATTGCTGCATTTTGGCCTTATTAACCTGCATGCTCGATAGCATACCTGCCAGCACATCCAGAGAATTTAAAATCGTTTCTACTGTATCAAACATGCCTTCCTTGTCCTCTTGCAAATCCTTATTGTAGGCCAGAGGCAAAGACTTCATGACGATCAATAGTCCAAGCAAGTGCCCGTAAACCCGTCCTGTCTTCCCTCGAATCAATTCCGCCATATCAGGATTTTTCTTCTGGGGCATGATAGACGAACCCGTTGAAAAGCTATCAGACAAGCTAATATACTGATACTCAAAACTGCACCAATTGATGATTTCCTCACAAAAACGGCTCATATGCATCATCAAAATGCTGGCGTTTGACAGAAATTCCAAGATAAAATCACGGTCACTCACTGCGTCCAAGGAATTGGTATAGGGTTGTTGGAAACCCAGTAAATCACTCGATAATTGACGATTGATTGGAAAAGTTGTCCCCGCCAATGCAGCCGCACCCAGGGGAGATAGGTCCGTATGTTTCAAGTTAAATGCAAAGCGCTCGCTATCCCTTTGAAACATATTGTAATAAGCCATGAGATGATGGGCAAAACTAATCGGTTGGGCGTGCTGCAAATGGGTATAGCCTGGCATGATGGTTTCCACATGTTTTTCAGCCAAATCCAGCAAAACACTGTTCAGATTCGCCAACTTATCCAAGACATGGCCAAGTTGCTCCTTTAGATATAAGTGCATATCCGTTGCGACTTGGTCATTCCGAGAACGAGCCGTATGTAGTTTCCCAGCCAGAGGACCGATTTTCTCTGTCAGCAACACTTCCATATTCATATGAATATCTTCATTTGCAATATCAAAATGAAGCTCTCCTGCCTCTAAATCTCGCAACAAAGCTTTCAGACCATCTTGGATCTGCTCTGCCTCTTCCAAGCTCAAAATGCCAGTCTGTCCTAGCATTTGAACATGAGCTAGGGAACCCATCAAATCAAATTTTGCCAGCTGGTGGTCAAAGGAAATACTCGCACCGAACTGTTCTACCCACTCTTCCACAGTGCCTTCAAATCGACCACCCCATAATTTTGTATTTTTCGGCATATCCTGTCGTCCCTTTCTATCGCATCACTACTCAACATTTTTCTGAACTTCTGAATAAACCTTAGTCGGAAGACCCCAAAGCTTGATAAATCCAACAGCCGCATCTTGGTCAAAAGTATCCGCACTGGTATAAGTCGCCAAGTTTTCATCGTAAAGAGAATTTGGAGATTTCCGAGCCACTACCTGGGCATTCCCCTTATAGAGTTTAACTTTTGCAGTTCCATTGACAACTTTCTGTGTCTCCTTGATATAGGCAATCAAAGCCTGAGTTGCTGGGCTAAACCACAAGGCATTATAGATGAGATGGGACAACTCATTTTCGATAATAGGTTTGAAATGAGCCACTTCTCTCACAAGAGTCAAGTCTTCAATCTCCTTATGAGCTGCCAATAAAGTCACAGCACCTGGGCACTCATAAATCTCTCTTGACTTAATACCGACTAAACGATTTTCCACATGGTCAATACGACCAACACCGTGTTTGCCTGCAATTTCATTTAGCTTTTGAATCAAAGCAGCCACTTTCATCTTCTCACCATTGAGGGAGATGGGCACCCCGCAGCTAAACTCAATGTCAATAAATTCAGGACTGTCTGGCGCCTCTTCTGGCGAAGATGTGATTCCAAATGCCTCTTCTGGTGCTTGGTTCCAAGGATTTTCCAAAACACCACATTCATTTGCACGTCCCCAAAGATTTTGATCGACAGAGTAAGGATTATCAAGGTCAGCAGGAACTGGGACGCCGTTTTCTTTGGCATATTGGATTTCTTCTTCACGAGACCATTTCCACTCACGAACAGGCGCAACTACTTTTAAATTGGGATCCAAAGCCGCAATAGAGACTTCAAACCGAACTTGGTCGTTTCCCTTACCTGTACAACCATGGGCAATTGTGGTTGCCCCCGTCTGATGAGCTATTTCAACGAGTTTTTTTGAAATAAGAGGGCGACTCAGAGCAGATACCAAGGGATACTTCTGTTCATAGTAAGCATGAGCCTGAAGGGCCACTAAAACATAGTCATTAGCGAATTCTTCCTTAACATCAATGACATAAGACTCAACAGCCCCAACCTTGAGAGCTTTATCGTGGATGAACTCCAAATCTTTTCCTTCACCCACATCCATACAAACAGCGATCACATCATAGTCTTTTTTTAACCATGTAATAGCAACTGATGTATCCAATCCACCTGAATAGGCTAAAATGACTTTTTCCTTACTCATTTCTCTTCCTTCTTTCTATTTTTCGATAGAGGCTTTAAAAGCATCGTCAATCAATTTGTCCAACTCCCCAGAATCCTTCAACTTCTGGATGGTTTTGTCAACCGCCTCTTTTAATTCTTTACTGTCTTTTTTCATCGCAACAGCGTAGGAATCTTCTTTGTCATTGTCAAAATCAAACTCAGCGATGGCTAGGTCTGGATTATTCTCTACAAATCCTTTCGCCACTGGTTCCTCAAAGATAACCGCATCTAGTTGCCCTGATTTCAAATCTGTTATCAAATTTCCATTTTTAGGAAGTGAAACGAGAGAAGAATCCTGCAAGGTTTCTTTAGCCAGAGTTTCCTGGATAGAACCTTTCTGCGCTCCAACCTTTTTCTGAGCCAAATCCTTGACTAATTGGTAATTCGTTAATTCAGATTTTCTTACGATAACCTTATTTTTCGAAGTGTAGTAGGGAATTGAAAAATCGTAAACTTGACTTCTCTCCTCCGTTTTAGAAACACCTGATATGGCAAGATCGGCCTTGCCTGAATCAAGACTAGCCAGTACATTGTCAAAACTCATTGGAGAGAACTCCACTTCTACACCTAGTTCCTTTGCGATGGCTTTGGCTAGTTCAACATCTGAACCTACAATCTGATTTTTCCCATCAACCAATTTCTGGTATTCGAATGGAGCAAACTCTGGATTTAGGGCCACCACCAATTTTCCTTTAGCCTTAATGGCTTCAACACCTTGGGATTGAGTGTTACTACAAGCAAATAATAAGGGAAACATAAGCAAACCAAACATCGTCATCAACACCTTCTTCACTTTATTCATAGAAGAGCCTCCTTTTATTTTTATACTTTATTGTTGTATAAATAATACCCTTCTCATTCTCGTTTGTCAAGAAAAAAACTGTATTTTATTTCATTTTAATCAAGAAAAAGCTTATTATATGATGTATTTTTACATATAATAAGCTTATTTATACTGTTTGATTTTTTAAAAATACAATTGTCCAATTACAGGTAAGATGAAGAGATCAACGAACTCTCCACATTCTCTTTCACAATTCAATAACTCGATGGCATTGTTGAGCCACATAGGCATCGTGGGTAACGATAATGACCGTTTTCCCTTCCTTGTTCATATCTAAGAGAAAGTTCAAAACCAAATCTCGATTTTCAGGATCTAGAGAACCGGTTGGTTCATCTGCTAAAAGGAGCTGACTGGGTTTTAAAATGGCTCTAGCAACTGCGATTCGCTGCTGTTCCCCTCCAGATAACTCTGAAACCTTTTGATGTAGAGTTGATGGCAACCCCACTCTCTCTAAAATTTCTTCTATCTTTTTGACTTTGTCTTTCTTGGACAATTTCACATACTTTAGAGCAAGCATGAGATTATACTCTACCGTTTCATTGTCAATCAGAGCAAAATTTTGAAACAGATAAGAGATATGTTCGCGGATAATCGCTTGCGACTTAACAGAATTGACAGGTACATTTTTCTGACCGAAAATTTCATAATGCCCACTGTAATCGCCATCTATCAAACCCAATAGATTTAACAAGGTCGACTTGCCACTACCACTTTTCCCAACGATGGCAACTAAATCTCCTTGGTTAATTTTTAGAGATAAGTTCTCCAAAATAACTTTTTTCCCAATGGTTTTCGTAACATTTTCCAACTTTATCATAAGTGATCCCCTTTCAATAACTGCACTACATTTCTTTTTTCCATCTTAGAGCCCAAGAAAAGTACAAACAAAATATCTAAGCCTGTAAATCCTGCGAAAAGTAGGAGCGGGAAAAGTGCCTGTGTAAAGAATAGCAAAACCATAAAAGGAAGACTATAAACGGCTAATAGAAGGCCCAGCAAGGAACGATACCGATCTATCAATTTCCAACCCATAAACTTCTTGGTAATAATATCTGTTCGCTTCAACAAGAAAGTTGTTACTAGTAAGAAGTAGGAAATCATCATACTAAGAAGACCAACCAAAGCAAAGAGTATGTTGAAATTCCGAACAGCATCCCTATAAGAATCTACTTTATCTTGTTGAATGGCTTGAATAGATGAAAATTTTAAATAATTCCCATCTGATAATTTCTCAACTAACGCTGTCACCTCTTTTTGGTGTTGAGCCGTATTTTCGATTTTAATCGGGTTATTTAAACCTGTTGTTGACAGGCGAGCTTTTTCATCCCACATCATATCAGAATCATTGACCAAGCTAATAATTGGATTGTAGAGATTTTCCTTTCGCTTATCACTATATGGAAAGAACGACCAATCTCCTTCATAATAGGCAATCTCGACATCCATCTCCTCTATCGTTCGTTTTTGCTGCTCTTCATACTTCATCGAAAGATAGGCAATTAATTTCCCCAAGAGCTGATTTTTATCTTCTTCACCTTTCGTACTTGCTGGCATCAAAATAACTTTTTTTGCGCCGGTATCTGGTAACTTGAATCCCTGACTTTCTAAAAAATGACGATTGGCATAGTAAACAGTTAGCATATCAGCCAGTTGATACCGCTGCACTTGTTCTGCAGTGGCAAAATTTTTTATAGGCAGGTTGCTAGTTTGCACATAGCCCGCCTGCGTTTTTTCTACCAAATCCTGATAAAATCGATAGAAATAATCTACTGCCTGCCCTGAGCCTGCCAACTGCTCTTGCCACAGGTTATCATTGAGTTGGAAAGTTTCCAAGGTCAGATAATTTCCTTGACTGATCCACTGTTTCTGGTAATCCAACTCTTTGTTTTCTTGCTCCAAACTTTTTCCTACCCCAACTAGCAAGACTGTCAGTAAAATAGTAGTTCCAATTTTCATCAAATAATTAAAGAGTAGACCAAATTTGAAAGATGAAAAACTTTTCAGCAGAGAGCTGATTGTCATTTTTTGGATTAAGAGGTAAGTCAACCAACTGATAAAGAGATAAAGTTGCAAAAGCAAAAAATGCGACAACCATAACATAGGGAACAAATCTTTTGGCTTGTAATCAAGCAAGAAAAACACTCCTAGATTGATCACAAGCGCTCCACCTAGGAGGAGGTAAAGGTTGCCTTTTACAACATCAGCTAAAACAGCTCGATCTTGAAAACCAAGTAATTTTTGTACCCCAACTCTTTTCATTTCCATCATCGGCTGATACACTGTTACTAAGACAAGAAGCAAAATAGCCAAGACAAAAACAATGGCAGATAAGAGCAAATCTCGATTTATGACTTCCACTGCACTTTTATAGGTCGGCTCTAGCAAGGTAGCCTGGTCTATCTTGAAAAAATCGCTCCATTTCTGTACAATCCTATCCTTGTCCATCTCTTGTGTAGAAGTTATCGTATAGCGACCATTTAAACTACGAGATGTATCCTTGATATAGGTTTGAAAAGTCATAAGCTGAATAGGCTTGGCTTTTAGAAAAGTCGGAATCGTACCAAGTTTATTGGAAATTTCTTTATTACTGTAAACTCCCTCACCATCTGTGGTAAAATCAAGAGAAGAAATCCCAAACTCTTGGTAGGGGAAGGTATCTTTATCAAAAACACCAGACTTGACCACCTCATCACCACTGTCTGTTTTGATAATGGAGACTTTGTACTCCTTTGATACATCCTCAAAAAATCGAAGAACAGATACTGCAGGTTCATTAATATCTTTCAAATACAAATCCAAAGAATCTACAGTCTTTCCCATTTCCCGAATCCGCACCACTTCTCGTGTGTAGTTTATATTAAAAACAAAAAAAGTGGTACACAAAAGCAGGAGTAACATACAGAAATTACTGATTTTTTTCATAAAGATACCTCCAATAAAGTTCTCCCTCTCCTAATAGGAGAGGGAAAATTCCACTTAAAATCCATAGAAATATTCTAATCCTGTTGGCGGAATCTTTGTGAGGGAAGCTTGAGCCCAAACCTAGGGAGCTTCACGCTCCTTAGAGATTCTACTACCATGTCGGACCGTTGCTGTATGAGATCGAGTAGAATGTAAATAATCAGAATATCCAAAAGTTCCTGTCCAACCTACTCCATAATTCCATTGACCACCATCAACCCATACTGCTAAAGCATTTGTAGTAGCAAGCAAACCGCATGCCATTACGGTTGCTACACCATTTTTTTCATATTTGCTTCATATTATACAGTATTTTCAGAAAAAAAGATAGAATTATTCATTTGTAAACATCGAAGTTCTGTTCTTTAAACAAGATTGATTATAACATTTTTTGAAGAATACAAGGGAGTCCCATATTGACTCCCTTGATTTGAAAAATATTTTAACTATTATCTTTATTCTTAAAACTAGAAATTGTAATATATTACCACATTCGTTTGATTTCTTCTCTATAAGCGACCTTATATCTCATTGCTGCATCATAGTAAAAATGGTAACAGTATTTGTAAAATTGATACCCTTTTCGATAGTATCTGTTTAGTTTTACATACATGCCCGGAGCTCCTTGTCCTAATAAGGCATCTAATATTGAACCAATACCAATCGCAGGGGTTAAATAAGGGATTAGAGCAGAAATAACACCTAGCAATACTGTACGACCTCTATTTTGAAAGTCAATATTATAAGTATGTGTATCAAGATAATACCAAGTAGTAGCTGATCTCGCCATAACAGGCTGTTCAGTTGACTGCTCTTCATCTTTACTTACTTGAACCATACTATCAAATTCATCTGAGGTTAGTTCTAAGACCCCATCAATAAAAACATTGTGTTCGTCATCAATATATACTTTTGACACCGTTCCATCTTCGTTTGTGATTGCTAGATTATGTGAATCTACAACACGAACATACGACGGATTGGATTGAAAATCAGACGTTGTCAAATTAGATTTGCTATTCATAGCAGATTCTAAAGCTAAAGCCGTTGGAGAGAATATATTAAGAAAAATTATGGTCAAAAGAAACAGAGAACATTTTTTCATTTTGCAAACCTACTTTCTTATAAAATATTTAATGACAACATAACTAATAGGGAATGTTAACAGTATCAAAAATATAATTTGAATCTTATAAATATCTGGTTGAAAAAATGAAATATAACAACCCGTCAACAACAATCCCATGAAAACGACACCAAAAATAAAATCAACTATATAGTCATTTTTATTTCTTTTCAAAAATATCACCTCCTAGCACTATACAAATCTAACACCAATTGGCTAATGATAGCACATTACGTCTCTATATGTCGTAAGCTCCCTCCTCTCTTGATTAAATAACTAGCGCATTATATTGGCCAATTCCACGGAAACTGTGAAGCTAAGGTGACCAAGAATGCAAAAAAAGACCAAAAAGCGAAATACTTTTTTATCCATAATGTTTCTCCTATCTTTTTATAGCTATATTATAACTCTTTTTCTTAACGCCAAAGATTTTTGTTTGCTTTTTCACAAAATTATCTTAGATCTTTATTTTACTTTTTCTGTCTTTATGATACAATATTTTTAATCAATTTCTATTTTTTGTTAACTTTTTTCACAAATAAGGAGGAAATCATGCGCTACGATTTTGGAAATGTTTATAAAGAAATCCGTGAGTCAAAAGGTTTAACCCAAGAGGAGGTCTGTGGGGATGTTCTCTCAAGAACCAGCCTATCAAAAATCGAAAGCGGGAAAACAACTCCTAAATATGAGAATATGGAGTTTCTTCTCCGACAAGTCAATATGAGTTTTGAAGAGTTTGAATATATCTGTCAACTTTATCAACCAAGTCAACGCACAGAAATTATGCAAACCTATCTCAATATGAGCTCAATCCTAGGGACTAGTGAACTCGAAAAACTATTTCAAAAATGTCAAGACTACCTCAAAACTCACCACGACCTCCCTATAAAAGAGATACGAGATATGCTAAAAATTGTTATCTATATCCGCCAAAATGGGACTAAAAAACTGTCAATCGAAGTTAACAATACTGTAAAGAAGCTATGGAAGAAGATAGAAAAGCAGGACACTTGGTACGAGAATGACTTAAAAATTCTCAATACCATTCTCTTTACCTTTCCTATAGAACATATCCATCTCATCACTGGAAAAATCTTGCAACGCTTAGAAGTCTATAAAAACTATCAACATTTATATGACTTGCGAATGGCAATCCTACTCAACCTCTCCACCATTTACTTATACAATCAAGATAGAAATATGTGTAAACAAATATGCTATACTTTACTAGAAGATGCCAAGAACAAGAAAAGCTACGATAGGCTTGCTATCTGCTATGTCCGTATTGGGATTTGTACGGATGATTCTAAACTTATCCAAAAAGGTTTCTCCCTTCTGGAACTAACCGATGAAACCTCCATGCTATCTCATCTCAAAAAAGAAGTAGAGACCTATCATCAACCAAAGGAAATATAAAAAAGTCGAGGGATTTCCTCGACTTTTACATATTTTTCTGTTAGCTAGATCTTAATACCAACCGTTGTTAAGCCAGAAGTTCTTGGCAGCTGTCCATGAACCATAACGTCCTGCAACGTAGGCATCTGCTACACGTTCTTGGTTTTCAGCTGAGTAGTCACCGTTCAAGTATGAATCTGTCAATTGGTAACGTCCGATGTATTGGCCATTTGTAGCTGTGTAGCTACCGCCTGATTCTTTTTGAGCGATCCATTCTTTGGCTTCTGCTTCAGAACCACTTACAGTTGAAGCTGCTGTAGTATTGCTTTCTGTTGCTGGTGCTTCATAAGTTGTAGTTGTCGCTGAAGTAGCTTCTTCAACAGTTTCTGTAGCTGCTGGAGCTGTTTCTTCCGTTGTTGCAACTGGAGCTGCAGCAGAAGCTGTTCCTTCGATGACCAAAACTTGGTCAACATAGATAAGGTGGATATCTTTGATATTGTTTTTTGCTGCCAATTTTTCAGCAGTCGTGTTGTACTTTTCAGCGATTTCTGAAAGAGTATCACCTGATTTAACAGTGTATGTTACAGTTTCTTGTGCAGAGGCAAGAGCCGGGGCAAAGAAAGCAAGTAAAGCTGCTACTCCTGCGATAGTTGTTTTGATTTTTTTAGTTGTTAATGACATATCTAAAAATTCTCCTTCCATTGAATATATCTATGATACCTTTTAAATATTACCGTTGTTTAACGGTTTTATGTAGAAATATTACAAAAATATTTTATATTTACTGAAACATTGATATTTTTGTCATAAAAGACAAGATTTTATACTATTTTTATCCATTTTTTCAGTTTTATAAGGGAAATAAGCACAGAACTTCATTCTTTGATATAATAGAAACAAGAATCTTTGTAAGGGGAAACAGATGCACTCACTTCGTTTTCAATCTGTCTTTGATATTATCGGACCAGTCATGATAGGCCCATCAAGTAGCCACACAGCTGGAGCTGTTCGTATTGGGAAAATCGTCTCCTCCATCTTTGACGATACGCCAACAGAAGTCGAATTCCAATTATTTAATTCATTTGCCAAGACCTACCGTGGTCATGGAACTGACCTTGCTCTCGTCGCTGGTATTTTAGGTATGGATACGGACAATCCCGACATTCCAAATAGTCTCGAGATTGCCCATAAACGTGGTATCAAGATTGTCTGGACCATTCAGAAAGACAGCAACGCTCCTCACCCAAACACCACTAAAATCACTGTGAAGAATGACCATAAGTCCATTAGCGTGACAGGGATTTCTATCGGTGGGGGAAATATCCAAGTTACGGAGCTTAACGGCTTTGCTGTCTCTCTCAACATGAACACACCGACCATCATCATCGTGCATCAGGATGTTCCAGGTATGATTGCCCATGTTACTGAAGCCCTCTCTCGTTTCGATATCAACATCGCTCAGATGAATGTGACTCGAGAAAAAGCTGGAGAAAAAGCCATTATGATTATCGAAGTCGATAGTCGAAGTTGCGAAGAGGCGATTGAAGAAATTCGAAAAATCCCTCATCTCCACAATGTCAATTTCTTTAAGTAGGAGGAAACATGTTTTATTCTATCAAAGAATTGGTCGAGCAGGCAGATCTAGACTTCCAAGGAAATGTCGCAGAACTCATGATTGCGACCGAATATCAATTAACCGGTCGGGAACGCCCAGAAGTTCTCCTCCTCATGGAACGCAATCTAGAGGTCATGAAAGCCTCTGTCGAGCTCGGTCTTAGTGAAAACAAATCCCGCAGTGGCCTAACAGGCGGAGACGCGGCCAAACTAGACCGCCATCTCAAAAGTGGCAAGGCCTTGTCTGACTTTACCATCCTATCAGCAGCCCGTAATGCCATCGCGGTCAATGAACACAATGCGAAAATGGGTTTGGTCTGTGCCACTCCAACCGCAGGAAGTGCTGGCTGTCTGCCAGCCGTTCTAACTGCTGCTATCCAAAAATTAGATCTTAGTCACGAAGAACAGCTGGATTTCCTCTTTGCTGCTGGTGCCTTTGGACTAGTCATCGCAAACAATGCCTCTATCTCAGGTGCTGAAGGTGGCTGTCAGGCCGAAGTTGGCTCTGCCTCTGCCATGAGTGCCGCAGCCTTGACCTTGGCTGCAGGTGGAAGCCCCTATCAGGCTAGCCAAGCCATTGCCTTTGTCATTAAAAATATGCTGGGCCTCATCTGCGACCCCGTCGCTGGTTTGGTCGAAGTTCCCTGTGTCAAACGAAATGCCATGGGGGCTAGCTTTGCCTTTATCGCGGCTGATATGGCCTTGGCAGGTATCGAGTCTAAAATTCCTGTTGACGAAGTCATCGATGCCATGTATCAGGTCGGATCAAGCCTCCCAACTGCCTTTCGTGAAACGGCCGAGGGTGGACTCGCCGCCACACCTACTGGTCGTCGCCTACAAAAAGAAATCTTCGGAGAATAAGCTTATCTATATCTATTAGGAGAAACTATGCCCTCTATCTCAGCAATCTTTTTTGATCTAGACGGAACCCTGGTTGACAGTTCCATCGGAATCCACAATGCCTTTACCCATACCTTTAAAGAGCTAGGAGTCCCAATCCCTGATGTCAAAACCATTCGTGGTTTTATGGGACCGCCACTTGAAAGTAGTTTTGCAACATGCCTTCCCAAGGAACAAATCTCAGAGGCTGTGCAGATATACCGTTCTTACTACAAGAAAAAAGGGATCCACGAAGCCCAACTCTTCCCCCGAATAACGGAATTACTCCAAGAACTTTCACAAAACTACCCTCTCTACATCACTACAACAAAGAATACTCCTACTGCTAATGATATGACTAAAAATCTGGGAATCCATCATTTCTTTGATGGCATTTATGGTTCCAGTCCTGAAACACCTCACAAGGCTGATGTCATCCGTTATGCCTTGCAAACGCATCAACTCCCTGCAGATCAAGTCCTCATCATCGGAGATACCAAGTTTGATATGATTGGAGCCCAAGAAACTGGTATTAAAAAGTTCGCTGTTACTTGGGGATTTGGAGAAGAGGCTGATTTACTAAGCTATCAACCTGACTGGATTGCCCGTACCATTGACGATATCATTAAGCAACTATAAATAATACAACGATTTGAAATTACAGAGTAAAAAGGCCAAGGTCCTGTTTGTACAGGACCTTGGCCTTTTATTTATAATTGGTTGGACGCTCTTACTCAACGTGGGTTGTCTCATTTGCAAAGGAAATAATTGCTTCTTTGAGCTCATCTCCGCTGAGTGAACGGAATTCTTCGATCTTTTGATCGATGGCTTCTAGAGGCATGACGTTAACCTTACCAACGAAAATCTTATCCATGACTTGATTATCAACCAATTCGGTCGAAACCAAGAGTTCTTCGTAAAGTTTTTCGCCTGGACGAATACCGACTTCAACGATTGGAATTTCACTTTCTGTGTGCCCGCTTAGAAGGACCATTTTCTTAGCCAAGTCGTAAATCTTAACCGGTTTGCCCATATCAAGGATAAAGACTTCTCCGTCCTTGGCATAAGCCCCAGCATGGATGACCAGACGGCTAGCCTCTGGAATGGTCATGAAGTAACGCGTCATACGGAAGTCTGTCACCGTTACAGGACCGCCTTCAGCAATCTGACGTTCAAAGACAGGAATCACACTACCACGGCTACCAAGAACATTCCCAAAACGAACTGCACAGTAGGTTGATTTACTACGTTGGTTAAAGCCGGTAACAATCAACTCTGCCACGCGCTTAGTCGCACCCATAACATTCGGTGGATTGACCGCCTTGTCTGTCGAAATCATGACCATCTTAGGCACCTTGGCTGCATCAACAGCCTTGGCAACATTATAGGTCCCGAGGATATTGTTCTTGAAAGCTTCTTTTGGATTGCGTTCCATCATCGGAACGTGCTTGTGGGCCGCAGCATGGTAGATGATAGCTGGTTTGTACTGTTCAAACACTTGTAAAAGACGATCATAATCCTGAATATCTGCAATGACAGGAACATAATCAATCCCTTGGAATTTACGAATCAACTCATGATAAATAAGGTAGATTGAATTTTCACCATGTCCAAGCAAGACGATACGCTCTGGGTTGAAGCGGCTAATCTGGCGACAAATTTCAGAACCAATCGAACCACCGGCTCCTGTCACCAAGATGGTCTTACCTGTAATTTCTGCACCCAGACGTGATTCGTCAAGGCGAATTTCCTGACGGCCCAAAAGGTCTGTGATATCAATTTTTTGGAAACCACTACCCGATTGATGTAAACCTTGAACAACTGTCTCAACTTTAGGCATCTTGTAACATTTGACACCTAGTTTATTACACATCTGCAAGATACGTTCATACTCTGATGGATCAAGCGAAGGGATTGCTACGATAACACGTTCGATTTGGTGACGTTTGGCCAATTCAGGTAGATTGTCATAAGAGCCTAAGACTGGGATTCCACCCAGTTTTTGCCCTTTTTTCTTTTCATCGTTGTCCAAAATCCCCACTATCTCAAGGTCGCTAGTTGGATGTTGGTAGCTGTTCATAAAGAGGGCGCCACCATCACCAGCACCAATCAAGAAGGTCCGACGGTGTTCCCCATCTCCACTACCTTTTTTACGTTTGGAGTAAATCAATTGCCAGGTGATGCGAGGAAGCAAGATGAGGAAGGTACTCAACAAAATGAAGAGCACGATGAAACGGATAGAAAATAATGGAAGAAAGGCATAGCAGATTCCATAAGAAAGAACACTACTGAGCGTCACTCCAAAAAAGATTTTCATAAAATCCGTAATCTTACTGTAGCGACTAATACTAGCATTCAGCCCCCAAAATGCAATTATGATTTGATAGAGAAGGAAGGCTAAAAGAGTGTAGATCACATAGTCCACAGGCGCAGGATTTATAAGGCCATAAAACAAGATATAAGATACGATGATGGAAACCACCATACTCAGAATATCAAATATCCCCCAAAATACTTGTTTTTGCTGTTTATTTAAAATTTCAACCAGATCAATCACGTAATCTGTTAGTTTTTTATTCATAGGAATTTACTCCCCCCCTTATAAAGAGTCAAATGATACTATTGTTATGATAACCCGAATCGTTCAATCTATCAGATCTTACTTGCTCTTTCTTAAAAGTTTGACAAAGATAAACTGACGTACAAAACCTGGACAAAGTGCAACAATTGCCTGAATGGCAATGCTTTTCGCATATTCCATGTAAGAAATTTGCCCTCGCTCCAGCATCCGTTGGCGAGCTTGACGGTAGAATTTAAGGTAACGCAAGCCACCTCGACGCTCAAACATCCCTGCACCTACACGAACCTTACACAAGATTTGATCTAGGTTGCCAGTCTTGGCACCTGCCGTAATCATATTGAGCCAAAGGAGATCATCCTCCATGTAAAGCCCGTCTTCGTAGTTGCCCGCCTTGAGGACCATGTCCTTTTTGAACATGACTGTCATATGGTTAAAGGCGCTTCTCATTCTCTGATAAGCCACAATGTCTGCGTGCTGAGTTGGAACACGACGATAAGACACAATCTCATCTGGATTGTCAATAAACTCTGCAATCTGCCCACCTAAGAGATCGAGATTTTCTTTCTCCATCAGTTGAAGCTGTTTCTCAAAACGATCCGAAACGGCTAAATCGTCCGTATCCATGCGAGCAATAATGTCATACTGGCACTGCAAAACACCGTAACGAAGAGCCAAGCCTAAACCTTGATTTTGCTCTAAGGGGCACCGTTTCACTGGAATGTCTGACTGAGCTTCCACTTCATCTAGCACCTGATAGAGCTCAGGCGTGAGGGGCCCATCCTCAACAAGAACAAGTTCGCTCGGTTTCAAGGTTTGATTTTGAACACTTTTGATAGCATCTCTCAAAAACGTCGGGTTTTCCTTTACATAGACCGACATCAAGACGCTGATTTTTTGCTTTTCAGGCACCGTTTTTCTCCAATATATAGATTTCCTTCCACTATTTTATCACAAATTTTCTCACTTTCCTATTTTTATATCAAATCAAGGAAAATTCTAGTAAAGAAATGTATCTCCTTTCACTCTATTCTCGCTTAAATCAATCGAACTTTCTTAGCTATCATTACTTGACATTATATAGAAAAAACCTTAAAATAAGCTGTTAATAAAATCATCTATTCGAGGTTTTTATGAAAAAACAATCACTCTTTTTTATCCTAGGAATTCTCTTAATCGGTACCGTTTTACGCTCTCCTTTCACTGCTCTTCCAACCATTTTAAGAGATATCGCTCAGGGACTAGGAGTTGAGGTCAGTTCCCTTGGGATTTTAACCAGTCTCCCTCTCTTGATGTTTGCTCTTTTCTCGGCTTTTGCGAGTCGCTTGGCACAAAAAATTGGACTAGAACATCTCTTCACTTACTGTCTTCTCCTCTTAACTATTGGCTCTGTCATTCGTATCTTCAACCTTCCCCTTCTCTATCTAGGAACTCTGATTATCGGTGCGAGCATTGCTATTTTTAATGTTCTTCTCCCTAGTATGATTCAGGCAAATCAGCCTCAAAAGATTAGCTTCCTAACAACTCTCTATGTCACTGCCATGGGGATTTCAACGGCCATCGCTTCTTATCTTTCGGTCCCTATCACCCAAGCTAGTTCTTGGAAGGGCCTCATCCTCGTTCTCAGCCTTCTATGTCTGGTCACTCTGCTAGTCTGGTTGCCAAATCATCGCCACAACCACCACCTAGAAAGCCAAAAAGAAAAGCAAGTCAAAGAAAATATTCTAAAAAGTAAAGATGTCTGGGCTATCATTATCTTTGGCGGGCTTCAGTCCTTGCTCTTTTATACAAGTATGACCTGGTTGCCAACTATGGCTATTAGTGCTGGTCTTTCTAATAGCGATGCGGCTCTTCTGGCTTCTATCTTCTCGCTGATCAGCATTCCTTTTTCCATGACCATCCCAAGTCTGACGACTCGTCTATCAGATGGTCACCGTCGAATCATGCTGGCAATTATCTCTATCGCTGGGATGACAGGAATTACCATGCTCTTGTATCCAACCAATAATTTCCTCTACTGGCTAGTCGTCCATCTCTTGATTGGAACGGCCTGCAGTGCCCTCTTTCCCTACCTCATGGTTTGCTTTTCTCTTAAAACCAGTTCTCCTGAAAAGACAGCTCAGCTATCAGGACTAGCGCAAACAGGGGGCTACATCTTAGCTGCTTTTGGACCTGCCTTGTTTGGTTATAGTTTTGAACTTTTTCAATCTTGGATCCCAGCTGTCCTTGCCCTTCTAGTCATCGATATCATCATGACCGTCTCACTCTTTATGGTGGATCGGTCTGAAAAAATCCTTTAAACTTCTAGTTTTTACTAGGAGTTTTTTATATGTAAAATTTTTACACATATTTCTTGACAGGGCTTTCAACTTGAGATACAATATATTTGAAAAGAGTATATATAAAATTTTTATATAATATAAAGGAGGTTTCCCATGTACTTCCCAACATCCTCTGCCTTGATCGAGTTTCTCATCTTGGCTGTACTGGAGCAGGGGGATTCTTATGGTTATGAGATTAGTCAAACTATTAAGCTCATCGCCAATATCAAAGAATCTACGCTCTATCCCATTCTCAAAAAATTGGAAGCCAGCGGCTTTCTGACCACCTACTCTAGAGAGTTTCAGGGGCGTATGCGCAAATACTACTCCTTGACCAATCGGGGCGTAGAGCAGCTCGTTACTCTAAAGGAAGAGTGGACGCTCTATACCGACACCGTCAACGGCATCATAGAAGGGAGTATCCGCCATGACAAGAACTGACTATCTGACTCAGTTAGAAACCTATCTCCATAAACTGCCTGAAGCTGACCGCATCGAAGCCATGGACTACTTTAAGGAACTATTTGACGATGCAGGTTCAGAGGGCGAAGAGGAACTCATCGCCAGTCTAGGAACACCAAAAGAAGCAGCTCATGATGTCCTCTCTGATCTTCTCGATAAAAAAGTCAATGAGGCACCTGCTCAAAAGAATGACCGCCAACTGCTACACATTGCCCTCCTGGCCCTGCTAGTAGCTCCTATCGGAATTCCGGTCGGGATCGGCATCCTCATGGCCATCATCGGTATTTTTATCGCGGCTGTCTCCGTCATTCTAGCCTTTTTCACTGTTTCGGTGACGGGTATCCTACTGGGCGGACTCTTTATCATAGAGAGCTTTAGCGTCCTAGTCGAAGCCAAATCTGCCTTTATCTTGATTTTTGGGGCCGGTTTGCTTTCTATCGGTGCTTCTTCTCTTGTTCTACTGGGCATCTCCTATGTAGCTCGTTTCTTTGGGCTCCTGATCGTCCGCTTGGTGCAATGGATTCTTAAAAAAGGAAAGAGAGGTGACAGACATGCGTAAATTGACGAAAGGATTTCTCATCTTTGGTGTGGTTTCTACAATCCTTGGTTTTATCATGATAATTGTAGGTGCGCAGTCCAATGGTATTCAAAGTTTGCTTGCCATGTCAAAAGACCCCGTCTATGACAATCGTATCGAAGAAGTGACCTTTGGAAATGAAGTGGAAAAACTTGATTTGACCCTTGAAGAACACAGCCTAACCATCACAGAGTCTGTAGATGACAAGATCCATATCACCTATCATCCTTCCGTGTCTGGTCGTCACGATCTGACTACTGGCATGAGTGACAAAACACTGAGCGTCACTGACAAACAAGCCTCCCAACATCGCTTTCTCGGTTCAGGAATCGAAGGCCTACTTCGTATCGCCAGCAGTTATTCTAACCGTTTTGACGAAGTCATTCTCTCCCTCCCCAAAGGAAGAAGGCTGCAAGCTATCACCGTCTCAGCCAATCGTGGACAAACCACTATCCGGCAAGCCAATCTTGAAAATGCGACAATCAAAACAAAAGGCTATCTCTTAAGGATAACAGAAAGCTCTATCAAGAACAGTACACTAACGACACCTCGTATCATCAATATCTTTGATACCGAATTGACAGATAGTCAGGTCAAGACCGAAGAGGAACACATCTATGCTGAAAATATCAAGGTCCGTGGTAAGGTTGAGCTAGACTCTCATAACGACTTAAGACTCTTTCTTTCTAAGGCAGAATTCGATCGTATCAATTTGGACATTTCTTCCCAGCATGGCGGTATTTATCGTAAAGCTCAAAGAGAACACCCTAGACAAAAAGAGAATGAACTTGCCAACCCCTACAAGACAGACAAAGCAGATGTCAAGGACCTGCTCATTATAAAAGCCAATCAGGATATCTACCTACCCAAGGAAGAAGAGTACTCTGCTCCACCTAGAAATCATTGACAAAAACGCTTTCATCTGCTAGTCTAAAGATAGAAAACGACTATAAAAAAGGAGGTTCCACCATGACACAAGAATGGTTTGAAAGTGCCGATCTTGAGAAGAAATCAGCTCAGACGAAATCAGAAATCCAACCCGACGAACCTGAGACTTCAGAAACTGTGGAAGCTGAACCACAAGTAAGCGAAGAAACTTCTGTCTCACCTAAAGAGTTGGAAAGGCATGAGGAGGAAGCTCCCGAAATGACTGAGGAAACCCAAACCGAGGAAGAGGGTGAAGGGAAAGCTGAAGAGGAACACAAGCCAGAAACCCCTGCAAAAGAGAAAAGTATCCTCAGCAAGGCTTTAGAAAGCCCCTATATCCCAGATATTGACCCTCGTAAAACTGCCCGATTCAAAGAAGAAATCGCACTATTTTGGACTTGGCTGCTGGATGCTATCCAAGAACCAACTGCTAGCAAGACTAGGGACCAAAAGCATCGTTACAGTGTCTTTGGCCTACTCACTTTGCTCTCCTCGATTAACCTTTTCTTTAGTATCTATCATATCAAGCACCTCTACTACGGCTATATGGCCTCTATTGCCAATAGTTTACCTAACCAGCTCCCTCCTTTAGATCTCTTTGCCGGGCTTTCTATCTTGGTCGCTAGCGCTCTATTTTACTTTTCCATCATTTTGGGAGGCTTTACTGTCCGACGTGTACTGGACCAGGAGAGCGACTTCACATTCCAAGAAGCTTGCAATCGTTACAGCCGACTCTTTGCTATCCCGCTTGTCCTAACAGCTCTAGCAAGTTTCTTTGCACTCTTTGGTGGCTTACGATTTACTGGTATCCTCACTCTTCTAAGCCTGGCCATCATTGCCCTTGGAAATCTCTTTGTGATTAGCAAGCCAAGTAAGACTAGTAGCCTTGACCCATTTTATAGATTCTTGCTAGCTGTCTTACTTGATGGCGCTATTCTATTCCCCTTCTTCATTGCAGAGCTCGCGCTGACAGTAGACTACCTTCGCATCCTGACCTTCTTTTAACCAAAATCCCTGCCATTTGTTAATGACAGGGATTTTTATGCTTACTCTTTTTTGAGCCGTGGCTACTTGACGGCTGTCAATTCCTCAAAGTCTTGTCCTAGGATGGGTTGTACTTCTAATTGATTAGCATCTAGTTGCTGATAAAATGCTGTTGGTAGTGACTCTAGAAATCTTGCATAGTCCAAGCGAGCGATGGATTCGTAGTCTTCTGCTTTGGACCCATCACCAGAAATCGCCACTAGGTCAATCTCCCAAACAATTTCCTTGCCTGCTAACTGCTCGATATAAAGCGCTGGTACAAAGGGTTCCTTTGGCAAAATTGTCTTGACTCCTTGGGCTAGGTGGTAGATACCGTGTACCTTGCCTTGGGCGTCTGGGTAAAATTTCACACTGGCAAGGTAGGCATCAGAGCCTTGAACCTTCTTGACCAGCTCTTCAAAACGTGCCAATCCATCCTCAGCCAAAAAGCTCTTGAGGTATTCCTTGTTGAAATAGATAGGGGACAAGAGACCTTGGCAGTATACTAGACGAGCCGCCTTATCCGCTAGATAATTCTGAACTGTTTGTCGGAAATAAGCTTCAAAGTCAAACCCTTCTAGCCCTTCTACCACTTGCCCCAACTTGTTTGACAGGGCTTGGAGGAGAGCTTCTACAATCTCCCAGTCTGCTCTGGTAAGGAAGTCTGGAATCACCACTTGATAGCCTTTTCGACTATCCGCATAGTTCACTTTGAAGAGAAATTGTGACTGGCCTACAATTCCACACTCGATATACTCGAGACGATTGAGGGGCTGACGGAGATAAACCGCATCATAACTATGCGACTCCAAGCCCTCCACCAAAGCCAAGATGGACTTGGCAGTCAAGACCTCCTGTTGTCCTAGAATGCTTTCTTTATTTGGGATAAAAAATATTTTCGCCATAACTGGCCTCCTTTGAAATCGTTTACATATAGTATACCCTATTTTCCTGAAAGATACAGAAACAAATTTTAGATTTTTAGATAAAAAGCATAGAAAAACAGCCCTTAGGGGCTGTTTGCTTTATACTGTAGCGGCTTGATCTAAGCTTTCACCGATAGCTGCTAAGCGCTCGATTACTTCTGCTTGTGTCAATTCATTTTCTGAAACATAGCGATTGCGAGGGTGAACACGACACTCGTGTGAGCATCCACGGAGGTACTTGTCTTCATTTTCTTCTGATGTTAGGATACGACGGTTACAGAAGGGATTTCCACAGTTGACATAGCGTTCACATGGTGTTCCATCAAACCAGTCTTTCCCTACGATGGTTGGGTTAACATGGTTGACATCGACTGCGATACGCTCGTCAAAGACGTACATTTTCCCATCCCAAAGCTCACCTTGGACTTCTGGGTCTTTACCGTAAGTTGCGATTCCTCCGTGCAATTGACCGACATCTTTGTAGCCTTCACGGACCATCCAGCCTGAGAATTTCTCACAGCGAACCCCACCTGTACAGTAAACCACAACACGCTTGTCCATGAATTTTTCCTTGTTGTCACGGACCCATTGTGGCAACTCACGGAAGTTGCGGATGTCTGGGCGGATAGCTCCACGGAAGTGTCCTAGATCGTACTCATAATCGTTACGTGTGTCAAGGACAACGGTATCTTCGTCAAGAAGGGCTTCTTTGAACTCTTTTGGAGACAAGTAAGCACCCGTCGTTTCAAGTGGGTTGATATCGTTGTCAAAATCGTTGTCTTCCAAACCAAGGTGGACAATTTCTTTCTTGTAGCGAACAAACATCTTCTTGAAGGCTTGTTCATTTTCTTCGTCAATCTTGAACCAGAGGTCTTCCATGCCTGGGAGGCTGTGAACGTAGTCCATGTATTTTTGAGTTGTTTCATAGTCACCTGAAACGGTTCCGTTAATTCCCTCGTCAGCGACTAGGATACGGCCTTTAAGGCCGATTGATTTACAGAAAGCCAGGTGATCTGCTGCAAATTGCTCTGCATTTTCAATTGGAGTATAGAGGTAGTAAAGTAAGACACGAATATCTTTTGCCATAAGATTTGTTCTCTTTTCTATTCTTAAATTTTCAGAATTTTTCATTCAACTATACTAGTATACCCACTTGGGAAAACGAATGCAATTTATTTGACCGGAAATTATATAGAGATACCTACCACTGCACTTTATCAGTAACCATAGCGAATCGCAGATAATTCTCTCAATTTTTTGACTTGCTTAGCTTGACTTTCTGACAAACCCAGCTTATTGTCAATCAACACACGTGAGATGTCAACGTTCATTTGGCTCAGAATAAATGGAGTAGAGGTTCCATCATCCTCTAATCGTTTTTTATAAATCACTAGCTGATTTTTCAAGGGAGCAAGTTGAGGCGCAGCCTTTAGATCTTCCAATAGGTAATCAATGATGGTCATGGCTTCACAACGCCTTTCTCTCCCTCCTGCAAACCATTTTAATGGTGTCATACTCATTTCCCTCCTGAAATTCGCTTATAAATTGAAAAACTATAGTTCCTAACTCTCGTACCAGTATTTTACCCAAACACCCTGTGTAAAAAAGTCAGCAAAAATGGTAATGTTGCGAAAATATTATTAATCACATGCACTGCATAGGATGGATAAATGCTCTTGGTATAGCGGGTCAAACCAGCAAAGATGATTCCAACTGTTGCAAAGACGAAGATATCTAACAGACTAGGCAGGCTTGAAAAATGAGGGAGAGCAAATAAAATAGAAGGAAGAAGCAAATCAAGACCAAATCTCGAATCTTTAAAAAAGGCGTGTTGCAGTAATCCTCTATAGATTAACTCTTCCATCAGTGGAATCAGAAAGAACAGGGCTATATAGATACCTAGCTCTGCAAAGTTAGTCCCACTATAACCAATCAATACAGCCCAACCTTCAGCAGTTGACTGAACATGTTTAGCTGTCTGAACGTTAAAAAAGATCTGGAGCACTACCACTAATACTGTCAAAATCGAATACCAAAGCCATTTTTTTCTTGGAATGCGAAAAAGATAGCTGTGCCCTGTCTTAACCAGAATCCAAATCATGACTCCGCTAAATAGCAAACTCAAGATATTTTGAATCCAGAAGAAATTGCCAATCTGGGAAGAAAATTGCCAATAGTTTTGGACAATAAGCGTCAGCTGAGAAAGGCCAAATACGAAAAATAGGTAGGAGAAGACAGCACTCATTTTGAAAAGAAGGCGATATTTTTTCATAATAAATCCCCTATAGATGTATGTGTATCACATCGCATAAACCCTCAGAACCACTGTTTTCATTTTTACATCCTAAAAATCACTACCTCCCCTAGAGAACTAAGGAAGGCAGTGATCACATTTTTAGGAATTAGGAATGAATACACGAAATCAATCGTTCTTATGATTTTTTGTTTTTCAAGAATTCATCGTATTGTTTTTGCATTTCGTTCAATACTTTTTCGTAGGCACCTTCAGATTTCAATTTTTCCATCAATTCTGGGATTGCTTTATCTGGGTCTACAGTACCAGTGTTGATAGCTGTATCGAATTGTTGCATTGTGTTAGAAATTGCTGAGATTTCAGATTTCACACTGTCAGTGTTAAAGATGAATCCAAGTGCTGGAGATTCTTTAGCTTCTGCCAATTGTTTCTTAGAATCTTCGATTTGTTGGTCTGTAACGTTTTCGTTGATGTAAAGAATCCAGTTGTTACCAGTGTTCCAACCTGACATGTGAGTGTTTCCTTTATATCCATCAAGAACGCGTACACGGTTTTCTTTACCTTCAACTTTTTCCCAGTTCTTGCCTTCTGGACCGTAAACAAGGCCGTTCAAGAGTTCTGGGTTCGTGTTCAAGAGGTTCAACACTTCCATTGATTTTTCTTTGTTCTTAGAGTTGTTTGAGATAACAAAGTTAGCAACTTGTGTTGTTTGGTTTTTCTTGATAAAGTTAGTGATTGGTTTGATTTGGATGTCTTTGTTAGCAACACGTGAAAGCAAGCTGTTACCGTAGTCAGCTGGTCCTACTGTTTCTTCACGAACGAACCAAGTATCTTGTTGAAGGTCAAATGAAGTGTCGCTTGTTGCTACGTCTTTTGGAATGTATCCTTCTTCATAGAATTTGTGAAGAGTCTTCAAGTGTTCTTTGAAACGAGGTACTTCGTAACGGTTTACGATCTTAGTAGTGTCTCCTTCAAGGTCGATAACAAATGGAAGTCCATTTGGTACTGGGTAGTCAAAGTTATCAGATGGGATAAAGTTCTTCGTAACCGCAAATGGTACTACATCCGGAGCTTTTTCTTTGATTTGTTTCAAGACTGGTTCAAGTGTTTCGTATGAAGTGACACCTGAAATGTCAATACCATATTTTTCAAGAAGAGTTCCGTTGAAGGCAAAGTTTTGAGATGATGCAACGTTAGCTGCAACTGGTACTGCATAAATTTTACCGTTTACAGTGTTCCCTTTGATGTAAGCTGGGTCAAGTGCTTTGTAAAGCTCTGCTCCTTCTTTTTTATACAATTCTGTCAAGTCAGCATAAGCACCTTTTTGAGCATTTACGACATAGTTAGATGCAAATGCGATATCATAGTTTTCACCAGATGATGTGATAACAGACATTTTCTTATCATAGTCACCCCATCCAAGGTATTGGATATCCAATTTAGCACCGACTTTTTCTTCGATGATTTTGTTTGCATTTTCTAGCAATTCATCCAAGTTGTCTGGTTTGTCACCGATTTGGTACATTTTGATTACAGGTTTTTCACCTGAAGTAGTATCAGCAGCTTTTTTGTTGTTACCTGTAAGGTTCCCACAGGCAGCAAGACCAGCAGCCAAAGCGACTACGCTAGCAGATGCAAAAGCATATTTTTTCCAGTTTTTCATGATAAAAACTCCTTTTTTTATTTTTAAACTTATAAACGATTTAATGATTTGTAACTTCAGTCACTAAGATGAAGTTGGGAAGGGAGAAACGGTGTTTCTCAACAAGTGCTATTCTTTCACACCACCGATCGTCAACCCTTTAACAAAGTAGCGTTGGAAGAATGGATACAGAATCGCGATTGGAAGGGTTGCAACAACAACCATGGCCATACGACCTGTTTCTTTCGGTAGAGCGACTCCCAGTTGACCAGAAAGACCGACTGCTTTGGCGATGTAGTCCATATTTTGTTGGATTTGCATGAGCAAATATTGCAATGGATACAAGTTGTCACTCTTGATGTAAAGAAGGGCGTTGAACCAGTCGTTCCAGAATCCAAGAGCTGTCAAAAGCGTGATGGTTGCGATACCTGGAAGTGACAATGGCAAACAAATCTGGAAGAAGATCCGAGCTTCACTGGCACCATCGATACGAGCAGATTCGAGAATGGCTTCTGGAATGGTCTTCTTGAAGAAGGAACGCATCAAGATGATGTTGAATGGTGAGAGAAGCATTGGAACAATCAAGGCCCAAACGGTATCACCCAGTTGAAGCAGTCGAGTTACCACGATATAGCCCGGTACCAAACCAGCATTGAACAACATACTAAGAAGAGCGAAGATCGTGAAGAATCTGCGGTACTTAAAGGTTGTCCGTGAGATGGCGTAGGCATAAGTGGTTGTAATGAAGACGTTGGTCACTGTTCCGACTACGGTTACAAAAACTGAGATAAAGAGCGCTTGGAGGATCTTATCTTTAAACTGAGCTAGGAACTGGAATCCATCTACACCAAACTTCGAAGGGAAAAAGCTATATCCATACTGGAGGATGCTCTTTTCATCTGTCACTGAAATGATGATAACGAAGATAAAGGGCAAGATACAAGAAAGAGCGATCAAACCAGAGATGATACTAAAGAAGATATCTGCTTTCTTACTGAAGGAGTGAATGCCGACATTATCGATTTTTTCTTTTTTAATTTTCTTTTCTGCCATATTCTCCTCCTTTCTAGAACAAAGCTGAGTTTGGATCGACTCGTCTTGCAAGCAAGTTTGATAGGATAACCAGAATCAAACCGACAACGGATTGGTAAAGACCGGCAGCTGAAGCCATACCGATATCTGCTGTCTGAGTCAAACCATTAAAGACATATACGTCCAAAACGTTGGTTACATTGTAAAGCTGACCAGCATTGTGTGGGATTTGATAGAAGAGACCGAAGTCTGCACGGAAGATATTTCCGACTGCAAGGATGGTCAAGACTGTCACAAGTGGAGTCAACTGAGGAATGGTTACGTTGCGAATACGTTGCCACTTGCTAGCCCCGTCTACTGTTGCTGCTTCGTAGTAAGTTGGGTCAATCCCCATGATCGTCGCATAATACATGACACTGCTATATCCAAAGCCCTTCCAAATACCTAGGAAAAGGAGAAGGTATGGCCAAATGCCTAAGTCAGCATAGAAGTTGACTTCCTTCATGCCAATGGATGTTAGGAAATGGTTGAAGACCCCTTTGTCAATGTTTAGGAAGGCATCTGTAAAGAAACTGATGATAACCCATGACAAGAAGTAAGGGAACAACATAGACGTTTGGAAAATCTTAACCATTCTCTTAGAGCGAAGCTCGCTGAGGATGATGGCAATCCCTACTGATACAATCAAACCGATAAAGATAAAGCCGAGATTATAGAGAACGGTATTTCGAGTGATGATAAAGGCATCTTTTGAACTAAACAAGAATCTGAAATTATCTAACCCGACCCATTTACTATTCACAATACTATCTATGAAACCATTACTGGTCATATGGTAGTCTTTAAAGGCAACCACATTCCCAAATACTGGAATGTAAAAGAATAGAATCAACCAGAGTGCCCCTGGTAAAACCATCAAGAGAAAGATCCAGTTATCTCTCAAGGTCTTTGAAAACTTTTTCATAATTTCCTCCCTTTTTATTCCTAAAAACTGATTTCATCGAATTTTTAGGTTTGATAACGATTACATTATTAGTATACTCCTATTTGAAGGTCAGGTTAAACTACTAATTATAGAAAAAACTCCACAAATTATTTTATGTGGAGAAGTTTTTTATAAGAAATAGGTTTCACGAGAAACGCTTTGCTCATAATTCCGAGATTAAGGTTTAAATGAAGGATAATGTTGATAAATCAACATCTTTTTTATATTCTCTTTGAAAAAATAATATATTTTGTCCCTTTGGCTACCAAAAAGATGCCAAAATTATCTTGATTGTTGTATCAAATTATTAATGGCAGAATCGATATCAAAAACAGTATTTTTCTTGTCATACCATCTATCCCAAAAATCAATAGTCGAGCTCTTAGGTTCTTCCTTCGGTTTATCTAAAACGATTTTTGTGGGTAGCTTAATCGAATCACCAATAACAATACATTCACCAACATCTAAATTAGGTAATACATCTACTAAGCCAACTAAAGAATCTGTTAGCATAGTAGAGACTGCTGACTTATCCCTATCATTTGTGATTTTCAAACTAATGATATTATTGCATTGTGAAATTATTGTTGAGTTCAATTCAGCTGGTCTCTGAGAAACTATAACTAAAGAAACACCATACTTTCTTCCTTCTTTAGCTATTTTCTCAAAAATTTCAAGTGATTTATTTTCGACAGCTTTCATTTTTGAAGTATCCCTTGGCATATAAAGATGAGCCTCATCGCAAATAAACGCTAAAGGGTGTCTTGTTTCATTAGTCTGAGGAGTCATCCAAAATTGAACATCATACACTAGCCTCGTAACAATCCCAATTACAATGGAAAGTATATCAGACGGAACTTCGGATAGGTCAATAACTTTTATTTTTTCAGTATCACCCATAATTTCTGATATAAAATAGTTCAGATAATCTGACTTACTTGTGGACTTTTCATTAAAAATAAAACTATATTTTTTATCATCTATTTTTGTCTGTAATCTTGTAATAAGATTTGTCAGTTTTCCATAGAATTGCCCTTGTTTAGTTTTGCTTTGTCCCTTTTTGTCTCCTGATTTATACACTTCCCCAGTTTCGTCTTCCTTAATATTTTCGCTTTCAAGAAATTCTTTTAGCCCGACTGCAGAAAATGGAATTGGTGTATCTGCAGTAATAAGTTCAGGAGACAAAGACTTTTTATTAGTCGCAATGTATTCTTTCTTTTTTTCTAGAATATATTTAATAACAATGGCTCTCTGATTTGATGAAGTGCCTTCAGCAGATTCAATGAAAAGCGAATGGATTTCTTCATAATTGAAAAACCAAAGAGGGATATGTAATCCATCATTGCTGTTGATTTTTATTTGTTTTGCATAAGAGAGTTCATTGTATTCGCCATGTAAATCAAAAACTATTATATTTGAATATGTTAGTTCATTCGTCTTTTCTAAAATATTCGCAACTGTAAAAGATTTTCCACTACCAGTACTTCCAACTATAGAAGCATGACGTTGGAAAAACTTGTTTCCATCTAATATAGCTTTAACAGTTTTATTACTAGCATATTTTCCAATGACTAAACCTTCATTATCAATATCACTATCCAATGAATTCATTATTATGGAAAGAGCATCACTATCAGCTAAATATACAGGGCTATTTATTTCAGGATAAGTATTTACAGCCCGTCTGAATATATTCTCTTTTTCAGGAGACAGTTTTACATAAAAAGTACCGACCAATGTCACATTACAAAAATTATATGAATAATCGATACTCTCATCATTTTCTTCGTCAAAATCTATCCTTTTCTTACTAACTTTCGTGACCATGCCAATTAATTTCTCGTTATCATTATTACCAGATAAAATAAGTAAATCATTAATTTTTAAATGATTGAGGATTCCTTCTTCCTCAACACTTACCGTTATTTTTTTTGTATCTACAATTTGAACAGTACCAATTGTAGTCGTTAAACAATCTTGAATCTTAGCCATATATAATTCCTTATCCTATAAAAATTTTTGAAAACTCATTTATATCCCACAAATCTCTATCTATCTTATATAGTTTTTGGTTATAAACCATATACGAATCCTGTCCAGGTTTTTCCTGATTAATATGTTTGTAAAACAATGTCCAATTACGATTGTTCAGAGCTTTGTCGACAATCTCTTTTTTTATGCTCATTGTTAACACTATAACATCCTTTGTAGTATTTTCAAAAACGGTATCAAAATGTTGGTCATTAAAACCGTAACCATAGATAAAAATTGAAAATTTGTTTTTATTGTCTGTGATTAGTTCATTAAAAATCTCTCGATGGATTCTAAAAAGTTCATGTGTTAATCCCCTCTGATACTTCATACTCCCAGGAGTAATGATTTCAATGTTTTTACTCTCTTTTTTTAAATAGCTATAATCATTAGTTTGGATAACATTACTTCCTTGTTTAATCCAATTTATAGAACCATGTGGTTTAAATAACCGAACTATGGTTTCATCTTTAGAAAAATAGCTTTGAGGGTTTTTCAACCTATCTTGGTTAAAATTCTGATACAGAGAACCATAGAAACCTAAAGTAGATTCTAATTTTAGTTTATCTACTATCAACTCAATAATTAAATCATAATTAGGTGTCATTATATCAATAACTTTGTCATTTACACTTACTGTTCTTGATAAAAAACCTATTAAATTTTCAAACCCTGAATGATTAGATAAAATATTCTTTCTTGCTTTATAGTCTGAATCTAAGATAAATTCAGCTGTAATTTCACGAATACTCTCTACAAATCCTTCTTCTTCTGGTCTAATATTAAGTAATGCATACTCCAAACCTTTATTACTAACCAATCCCTCATATTGTTTCCAAGTTTGTAAATATGAACTGTATTCATCACTATTAAATCTTTCCTCCAATTCATGCGCCAATCCGGACATTCCAGAAACACCTAACCCCATTGATAAACCAGTTCCTACAATAAACTTTGGAAAATTTGTCTTTGATAAATATCTATATACTATATCAGAAAAAATTGGTTCGAATTCTTCATCTTTTACATTCAATACATCTTCCACTTCTTAATCCTCCAACAATCCAGACAGAATTCTAAGCATTTCTTTCTTTTCCCATCTGTTAAATCATATTACCTCAATAAATTGAGCTTCGATCTCCTAATCTACTCTCAAGTCTTCTAAACAAGTATTTTAGTTAGTTTATAGACTAGTAGTAGGGTACTCTTATTTTTAAGTCGTATAAATCGTCGAAGCTGTCGCAATGGTGTGCCACTGATTAGCTGTTGTGGCTGCGAAATCCTTGTCTGCGTAGAAATCAGTAAATGATAGGATTTCAACTTCTAATTCTTCGATGCGATCAATCTGCTCAGACAGATAGGCTTCGATACGGCTTTCTGCGCGTTTGATACGTTGCAAGAGTCCGCCCATACGGATATCAACCGTATCCAAACCAAAGACCTTGTTTTCTTTCAACCATTGGTGACTAAAGAGGGCATGGAAGTTTTCAATCTCGCTTCTAAGTTTTGGCAATTCTTGTCTTGCGATTTCTTTCAGGCTTTCTTTGTCGTTTACTTGGTAGGCCTGACGGATGCGTCGTCCTACATCGACTTTGCTACTTAAAATCTGGTTCAACTGGGCCTGAGTTTCAAAGAGATAAGCATAGTTTCCAGCTTTTTCTTTGATTTCAGCAAGCGTCTCAGCTGCCTGAGCAAAGTGCGGTTTGTCCTGTTCAGGTGTCATGTGTCGATCAAGAATCGGACAGAGAACATCCTGATAAAAGACATAGCGGTTGGGATTGATACCACTGAGATTGCCTGGCAAGTCTGGCAAGAGATTGGCAAGGTCAATCTGCATAAAGTCCTCAACTGACAGACCTGTATTGGTCTTGAAGTGAGCAGACAAACGGTCTAGGTCATTGCGGTAGCTGAGTTCTGCCCAGATTTGCAGACTTGGTAGGATAGAGAACTGAGCAGTTTCTCCACCATTGTCCCCCCAACCCGTCACGATGACTTCTTTTATCTGATTAGCACGACAGGCTTTGTTGGCTTCAAGAGCAATAAGACGGCTGAAATGGTTGTTGGGTGTGAACCCAATCCACTTCCAAGCCCCACCTGCAAAGGCAATATCTTGGCTAATCTTGTGATGGTTGCGGAAGTTGCGGTTGTATTTTTCCTCGCTATCCTGATAATAATCCCAGTAAACCAAGGTTACACGGTCTTTGAGACGATCTAGGTAGACACGCGTTTCCTCTGGAATCTCCACGTCACGATCGTACTGGCCATCCGCTGACATGAGTTTGAAGAACATGTCACTCCACATTTGGCAGTGGAAACCATACTTATCGGCAATATCCAGCACGCGCTCCAAGTGTTGACACATGAGGAGACTACGGTCCACAACACCGTTCAAGATCAGGTAGCGTCCCAAGCCAACCAAGTGAGCCTCGTCCATCCCGATATTAACCTTGCGTGTCTGCAGTTTAGACAGAGTGGCAAACATGCCATCAATCAGGTCATACACTTTTTCTTCTCCGATAAGGAGAATGTCCTCCACATCACGAAGTTCCTGCACTTCTTTGACACCCCATTTGACGAAGGCCGATAAGTGGGCTAATGTCTGGATACAGGGCACAAAGGTCATGTCAAACTGCTGGGCATAGGCTTCGATTTCCTGTAACTCTTCAGCTGAATAGGCGCCACGGAAGTAACCAAAGTATGGTTGCCCCTCAATCTGGTAGGTGTCTTCCATGTAGAGCTCAAATGTTGAGTAGCCCATGAGAGCCAAGACCTCAATCATCTGCTTGGCAGAAGCCACATTCAAAACTGCATTTCTCGAACAGTCTGCCATGTAGGCTAAATCTTCATAAGCTGCCTGCTCCTCAATCTCGACCTTATCCCCTTCTTCCAGAGCTGTTGCCAATAAGGACAAGGCGCGGTAAAGTTGGTGAGGTTTGCGATAGGTTAGTTGATAGTGGCCTCCCTCACCCTTGAGAGAGATAGAGGCTTGGTCAGACTGAGCGACTGCCACTTCCACATCTGGTAAAGAGATATGTTTTGTCAGCAAGTCGATTGCCTGCGTTTGTTTGGGACTAAGTCCTGTAAATGTTACCATTGGTTTTCCTCCTGTAGCCAGTTGACAAGGGCACCGTAGAGATTGGCATCTGCGTGATAGGTGCATGCCTGGATAACTGGTGCGACCGTGTATTCTTCGTAGGTCTCGACAAAGTTATCGACAGCCTTCTTGACACCTTGGATAAAGTCTGGATTTTGGCTGATAGACCCACCCAGGCTAATGACATCTGGGTCGATGAGATACTGGATATTGAGCAAGCCTTGCGCCAAATTGCGGTTCATGCGCTCAATAGCTTCTTGGCAAAGGGCATTTCCTGTTACAGCTTCTTGGTAAATCTTGCGTCCGTCCCAGTCAGTCTGACCAGATTTTTCAATTACGTAGCGAACCATGTTTCCAGTTGACGCTAGTTGCGACCAGTTGTTGAGTTTTTCAGCTGGTTCAATGGTTGTCATATAGCCAAACTCTCCCCCCAAGCCGTGGCGACCTCGGTGAAGCTTGCCATTGATAATCATGGCACCACCAATTCCTGTCCCAATCACGACACAGGCTGCATTTTCAATCTCTGGATGAGCCAGCAGTTCACTAAGTCCAACACAGTTGGCATCATTTTCTAGATGGACAGGGAGTTGATGATGAGCAAGAGCCTCATGCCAAGAAAAGCCATGGATGTAAGGTACGGCACTGATTCCCTCAATGACACCTGTTTCTTGATTGACCGCGCCTGGAACGCTCATGGCAATGCCCTTATAATCTTTCTCCGACAGACGTTGGTCTAGCCATACCAGTAAATCTTCTAGGGTTTCTGGTGTCGGTGTACTTGTCTTATCTAGTATCTTTCCATCAGGAGTCAGACTGGCAAACTTAATCCCAGTCCCTCCGATATCAATGGTTGCAATGGTCATTGTTCTTCCCATAAAAAGGGGCGAATCAGCAGTTGGTCCTTACTCTTTCGCCCCTCCTTTCTATCTCATAGCATTAGTTATAAAACACTTTAAAACTGTTAGATTTCTTCTTTTTTAATCAATTCTGTACGAATTTCTTGTGGTGCTAAAAGTCCTGAATGAACGGGATATGGTCGTTCAAGCAAGTCCAAAATGGTTTGTTGGTGTTCTGATATACGCACATTTTCTTGGCTCATATTGTAGTAACGGAGGACATATCCTTCTTCATTTTCCGCCACTTTAAAGGCTGTTGGGCAGACTTGTGGTAAGCTGAGTGCCGCATGACTCAAGAGGCTACCAGTCGCTGCCACACTTCCTTCTTGTTTAGCAACCTGAAGACTAGTGAATGGTGTTTGGAAGGCTTTGGCACGACGGAAAGCGGAGAAGCGTTCCCCTGCTTGGTGGCATTCAAGTGCAAACTCGACTTCAAACTCGCGCAAGCACTGTGCCTCTGGTGTCGGAAAGTAACCCCAGTCACCTAGCTCACCTGAGGCACGAAGAATGGTCACTGCAATGGTGTCATCTCCAAGGATTTCATACTCGTGCAATCCTTTATTGGCCACCGTCACTCCTTTTTCATCATCATAAAGGCTGACAAAGGCTTGTTGGTGTTGTGGATTTTCAGGATTTTCCCATGAAGCTGCTGGTTTATTTGGTCGTGTCACCACCTCATAAATGCTTTCCGAATCATTGCTTGGACGCGTATTATGAGTCTTGACCAAGAGACGGATACGGTGGTCCTTAGCGGTGTTGGTAAAGCGAGTCTTGAAGCGGATTTGTGGATTATCGACAAAGACGGTCATCTCTGTTTCAAGAAGAATGCTTGTCCATTCATCTGAACGTCCAGCTTCACGCGTCATAAACTCGATGATTCCTCTTTGTTCCGCATCCAGTTTTTCGTCTGCACTTACTGGAATTGTCAATTCATGCTTGAGCAAGATCTTGGCAAAACGAGCTGTATTTTCCAAGACCTCATAGCCTTTTAGCTCGGCGTAGATAGGTTCTGTTCCTTTTGGTTGGAAATAGATATACTCATTTCCGATGTCACCACGGTCTTCAAAGCGAACAACATCTTCATAAGCTTCACGAGTTGTCTTGTCGTAGACTGTGATATTGTCATCCACACTGACCGTTACAAATGGCGTATCAATCACTCCGTTTTGGTAAATACCGTCACGGTGTTCTTGTTCTCCTTCGAGCAATTGGAAGGTTGTCCAAGAAAGTGGTGCCAGGTGAACAGGTACTGTCACGCGCACTTGTCGAGCGATACGAGCCTGACGGAACTTGTCTTTTGGTAAATCATACTCAAAATTAGCTCCCAGATCTTCGATTTTCGCTTCTACAGCATGCCCTTCCAAGTCTTCGACACGGTAGCTTGGCAAGGTCAAGGCTGCCATCTTCTTATAGCCTTCTGTTGGGTGCAATTCTTTGAAATCACAAACCGCCACATCAATCACAGTGCTGACAGTGTCAACCTTGTCATGCAAGCCTGTGTTGATGACCGTAAAGAGATGGTCGCTTTGGGCTTCGTGGGTTGCAATTTTGCCCTTCCACTCGTTGAGAAGGTTGGTCTTAACGAAATTTCCGACTTGGTTAACCTTGGCAAAACGTGTCTCCATCTCACGGTGAACTTCGTCAATACTACAGCCACAGATACTATCATGGGGCGCATTTTGTAGAAGGACTTTCCAAGCATAAGTCAACTGGTCCTTGTGGTTGTGACCACCAGTGATGACAGTCAATGGCTCCACCACTTGTTCTAGCAGGTTGCTATTTTCTTGGAAGGCTTGTTTGAGGTAAATGCGTGATGAGGAAGTGTTGGCAAGCGTGTACCAGCCATCTGTTTCCTGACTTGTCAACTCACCTGTAACCGTTGATAACTGCTCTGGTAGAGCACTTTCTACTGCATGGACATAGTCATCAAAGGAACTATGCACAAAAGTCACATCTGGGAAGAGTTCATTGGCTACACGAATAGCTTCGCTCAGATTTCGCTGTACAGGCTGGTGGTCACAGCCGTTCATCATCAACCATTGGTTGGTTGAAGCGTAGTCACGCACGTCTGACAGTTTTTGTTTCCAAAAGGCCAGGGCTTCATCCTTATCAACTGGGATTTCATTCCCATTACTATACCAGTTGGCAAAGAGGATACCGAGGACACGACTTCCGTCCGCACCCTGCCAGTACATTTCTGAAAACTGGGAAGTAAACTGCTCATCTTCGAGAACTTGGTTGTCAAATCCAATCGGCTTGACACCACGCCCAAAGGCTGCCACGTGAATGCCTGATTTTTGAAGGATTTGAGGCGCTTGCCCCATATTTCCAAAGGTATCTGGGAAATAACCAATCTGAGTGGATTTGCCCCATTTTGCACATTCTGCTTGACCAATCAAGGTATTGCGGACATTGGCTTCACTGGAGATCAAGTAATCATCCTGCAAGATGTAAAAGGGACCAATTTTGAGTTTGCCTTCGTCAATGTAATGTTGGACTTTGTCGCGATTTTCAGGGCGAATTTCCAAGTAGTCATCGAGGACAATGGTTTGGCCGTCCAAGTGGAAACTCTTGAACTCAGGGTCATTTTCAAAGAGATCAAAAAGATTGTCAAACAATTCCACCAGCTGCATCCGATGGCTTTCAAAAGGCAGATACCACTCACGGTCCCAGTGACTATGTGAGATAATATGTACAACAACATTTTCCATGAAGTAAAACCTCATTCTAACTTAAATTTTTATTTCTATCTAACTAAAGAACTGACTAGCGAATATCTAGGTAATCCAAGACCAACTCACAGAACATCATGTTGGCCCAAGAGAACCATTCACGTGAGTAGAGCGTTGGGTCGTCAACGTGGAAGCTTTCGTGCATAACACCTGTCCCACCATCGCAGGCAACTAGCTGATCGAGCAAGAATTTCTTCTCTGCCTTATCTCTTGTTGTCAAGCCCTGGATAGAAAGGGCAATCGGCCAGATATAGCGATAGAAGGTATGGGAACTTCCAAGACCGCTAGCGTATTCTCCTTGGTAGAAGTATGGATTTTCAGGGCTCAGAATGGTACGGCGTGTGGCTTGATAAACTTCATCTTCAATGGCGCAGTAGCCCAGATAAGGCGCAGCCAACAAACTTGGTACATTTGGATCATCCATGATGCTAGCATTTCCTAGACCATCCACTTCAAAGGCGTAAATCTTTTCGCCCTTGCTATTAGTTGTGTAGGCGTAATTTTCGATGCCTTCTTGGATTTCAGCCTGGAGACGCTTAGCGTCAGCAATAATACTCTCGCCATCATCTAGTTCCAATGTAGCAAAGATTTCTTGGACATAACCCAAGACGACTACGACAAACATATTGGACGGAATCAAATAGCTATATTGACAGCAGTCATCACTCGGTCGGAAAGCTGACCAGGTCATACCTGTCACTGCAAAGTCAGGACCAAAGCCATCATTTACCAGAGTATCTTCCTTGCGGTCTGTATCCCGAACGAAACGATAAGGAAAGTTCTTGTGGTCTTGTTCCACCGTCCACAGATGAAGAATTTCCTTGGTCGCTGCGACAAAAGTCTCATCAAACTGATTGGTCTCGCCAGTCCCTTTCCAGAGGAGATAAGCCAACTGCAAAGGATAGCAAAGCGAGTCTACTTCATACTTACGCTCCCAAATCCAGCCATTAAGGTCTGTGTGGTCAGTCTCATGGTGACCCTTCCAGTTTTCCTCAATATTGAAGGAATTGGCATAAGGATCCTTGAGCACCAAAGTCATCTGACGCTTGACCAAACCTGCAATGGTCTGACGCAAGAGAGGATCTCTTTTAGCCACGTGCAGATAGGGTCTGAGTTGGGCTGTCGAATCCCGAAGCCACATAGCAGGAATATCCCCTGTCAAGACAAAAGTTGAGCCATCTTCTAGGATCTCGACCGTATTGTCCAAGGTGTCTGTATAGCAACGCTCAAAGACATCCACCCACTCGGGATGGTCCTTAGCCCGCTCTGCTACTTGGTCTAGCCATTCTCTAACAATTTCTTTCGAATAAATCATCGTGCAGTTTCCTCTTTCAAACAAGTTTCATGTTCAGTATATAGTTTTTGAGACAGAAAATACATACACAAATGATAGTCATTTTTCTACAAAATTGCTTACTTTCGAACGCCATATCTAAAGGCACTCTTTTTCTGATATAATGTAGAAAAACAGCTAAAGGAAAGACTATGAAACCACTACTTGAAACCATCGATACCCGCTTTGGGACTGCTAGCAAGCATGCCTTTTCTCGGGGAAATACCCTGCCCTACACGGGCGTTCCTTTTGGGATGAATTATTTTGTGCCTCAGACCAGCGATCAGGAGGGAGCTTGGCTTTTCGATCCGCATCTGCCCATCTTTCAGGGGATTCGATTAACCCACCAGCCCAGTCCTTGGATTGGCGACTACTCTTGGCTCCTTCTGAAACCTGTTACAGGCCAGCTAGGTGGAGACAGCCTCTTTCACCGTCAATCCTCCTATGATATGGATAAGGCCTCTTTCCAACCTCATTATCTGAAGATTTTCTCCCTTCGCTATCAGATTGAAAGCCAACTGACACCGACTTGCTATGGCGCTTCTATTCGTTTGGAGCAAAAGCAAGGCAAAGCCCTCTCCCTCTATCTTCACGCAGCAGATGAACTGACAGTCAAGCAAGTAGATAAGCGAACTCTAGCCCTCAGACAAGAAGGCAAAACAGAGACCAATAAAAATCCACTGATACTCTTCACCGCCCTACAAATAAATACGGATATTCTTGCTGTCAACCAAGAAAGCGGAGACTGGCGAATTGACTTAGCAAGCAGTCAAGCCGAGATTCAACTAGCAACTTCTTTCATATCGCCTTCTCAAGCTCTGCTTAATCTACCTCAAAAGGACTTTGACAGCTGTAAAGCAAATGCAAAAGCGGACTGGGAAAATCTCCTCCATCGTTTTGATATCATGGAGACAGGAGAAGCTGACCGAACCTTCTTTGACCACTGCCTCTACAGACTCTTCCTCTTCCCACAGACATTTTATGAAGTGAACGAGTCAGGGCAAGCCATCCACATGGATCTAGCTACTGGTACTGTCAAGCCCGGCGTCCTCTTTAGCAACAATGGCTTCTGGGATACCTTCCGCACCACCTTCCCCCTCTTTGCCCTTATCATACCAGAGCACTATCATCGCTTTTTAGAAGGTTTCCTCAATAGCTACCGCGATACTGGGTTCCTTCCAAAATGGTTGGCTCCAGATGAACGTGGCATGATGCCTGGTACCCTGCTAGATGGCATTATCGCAGACAGCGCCTGCAAGGACATGGCCCCCGACCTAGAAAAAGAACTCCTTCAAGCCATGCTTGAAACAGCCACTAAGTCCGACCCTCTCGGCATCAATGGCCGCCACGGACTAGCCCAATACCAAGAACTGGGCTACCTCTCTACCGACCACCACGAAAGTGTCAGTCACACCCTTGACTACGCCTATAGCGATTTTTGTATCGCCAGCTGTGCCGAAAAGCTTGGTCAGAATGACATCGCGGAAACATATAGAACTGCGTCTCAAAATTACCGTCATCTATTTGATGCTGAAACAGGTTACATGCGAGCGCGAGATAGTCAAGGAAACTTCCGCCCTGACTTCTCTCCCTATAGTTGGGGACGCGACTACGCCGAATGCTCTGCCATTCAAGCGACTTTAGGCGTTCTCCACGACATCCCAGGTTTGCGTCAACTCATGGGTGGAAAAGAAGCCTTCAGCCACTATCTTTTGAAAGCCTGTCAGGACGCTCCTCTCTTTGAAACCACCGGCTATGGTTACGAGATTCATGAAATGAGCGAGATGGCAACAGCTCCCTTTGGACAAGTCGCCATCTCTAACCAGCCTAGCTTCCACATCCCTTATCTCTTTCGCTACAGCGACTACCCTGACTACACTGCTCTACTCATCAAAACCTTGCGTCAGAAGACCTTTCACCCAAGCTGGCAAGCCTATCCTGGCGATGAGGACAATGGCAGTCTCTCTGCTTGGTATATCTGGTCCGCTCTTGGATTCTACCCGACCTGTCCAGGCAAGCCAAGTTACGATCTCGGAATTCCTCTCTTTGACCACCTCCGTATCTACCTAGCCAAGGAAAATAAATGGCTGGATATCCATGCCGAGCAAAACCACAGCCATTTCAACTTTGTCAAAGAATGCCGATTGGACAAGGCTCCTGTATCTAGCATTCAACACCAAGACCTCTTGAAAGCTGAGCAACTGACCTTCACCCTCAGCTGGCTACCAAATCACTCCTAACCAAAAGAACCTTTGCATCGCGCAAAGGTTCTTCTTTTATGAAACTTGGACCTGAAGCTGGTCAACCAGCTGCCTATCTACCGTCAGATTTAGATAAAAATCTAAGTTTTTATCGCCTGCAAAATACAAGGTTGGTAGCGTCAGCCTTTTTTCAGTCTCGCCAACTTGAAACGCAAGGACTTGAATCTCGTCCCGATAAGCAACACCATGCACACCCGTCCCTGGTTGAATCGAAATCTTAGCTTCTAAAGGACTGCTAGATTCTCTTCGCTTCACTGTAAAGTGGACATTTTCTCCCTTGGTCACAACTAGACTTTTTTCTGAAAACTCTAACTGTTGAACAGCTTCTTTTTTCGACAAGGTAGGTGTTTTATAGAGTGAAATCTTGGTCAACAAAGGCAAAGCCTGTGCCTCTGTAATGATCACACGCACCTTCTGAGCCTCTACCATGGATCCTCGCAAAAGGCGTTTATAGCCAACAGTATAGCCGGATTCAAACTCCTGCCAGACACCATCCAACTCTACCTGAACACGGAAAGCAGCGATGCGTTGCCCCAAATTCAAATCTTCTCTTAACTCAATCACATCAAAAGCTTTAGGTGCACCTAAATCAAGCTCTAATTGGATTGGCAACTCTGCATCACTTGCCCATGAACTGGTCTCTAGTCCATCTGTCAGGTGGCAACAAGCAAAGTCTGCTGATAGAGCAGGACCAGATACCTTGGCTCCCAAAGCCAAATCTTCTTTATATAGCTCGTCACGGTAGGCAGCAAATTCATAGAGACGCTGGATATCCTTTTCATCAAAGAGGCCATCTTGGTTCGGTGGGATATTAAGCAAGAGTGGAGTTCCCCGCCCTACCGAGTGAAAGTAGATTTCGACCAACTCCTCCAGAGACTTAGGATCCTGATCCTCATGGTAAAACCAGCCCGGGCGAAGAGAAACATCTGCCTCACCGATTGAAAATAGCGTCCCAGAGGGGTCTCCGTGCTGTAGATAATCTAATTCCGCCTCTGTCCCCAACTGGTCTGGCTTGACTTTTTGCCACAAGGAATCCCCTGCATAGCCTCGTTCATTGCCAATCCAGCGAATACTAGTTCCCTCTGTTGAGAAAATCAAACAATCGCCCTGCAAGTCACGAATGGTTTCAAACCAAGTCTCAAACTCATAGTTGACCTGCTGGGCCCCTTCCCCTCTAGCACCATCCATCCAAACCTCAGCGAACTTACCAGCATTCCCATAGGCAGGATTTGATAAGATTTCCTTCAATTGAGCCAGATAATAGGCATTGTAGTCCGCTTCTCGGTCCACGTGATAGAGGGGACTGTGAGCATCCCAAGGAGACAAATACACTCCCATATCCATGTCAAACTCAGTTACAGCTTTGGAAACCTCAAGGAGCAAGTCCCCCTTTCCATCCCTCCAAGGGCTAGCCTTGACCGAATAATCTGTATGGGCTGTCGGGTAGAGGATAAAACCATCGTGGTGCTTAACCACCAAAATCAGCTTTTTAAAACCCGTTTCTTTGAGTACCCGAACCCATTCACGCGCATCTAACTTGGTCGGGTTAAAACGCTTGGGATCCTCTTGCCCACTTCCCCATTCTTGGTCATAAAAGGTATTGGGGCCAAAATGGATAAAGGCAGCTAGTTCATCCTCTAAATAAGCTAGCTGGGCCTGACTTGGTAATGGTCCATGTGGTTTTATGTTCGTCATCATCTCGTATCTCTTTCTCTTGTTCACAAAGTTATCCACAACTTGTGGATAAGAAAGCATACCTAAAAACTAGTTTCTCCAGAATCCAGCTCTTAGACTTTGGACCTATTCCTCTAAACAGACCTTTGCCAAATAGCTCTGTACTAGGGTTTCTACTAGCTCTCTAGCAAGTCACTAATATACGGAACTATTATCAGGATACTTCAACACCCTGAGTTTTATGTCATTTCCTCCAAGACTTATCCACAGACTGTGAATAAACTATTGTTCCAAACTGCTCTCTCTTTGACTATAACAAAAAGCGATAGCAGCGTCAATATGGCTAAGATGCCTTCCTAAATCTCCTGAAAAGATTCTATAATTTGTACAATCGTAGCGCTTTTGCATTCGCCAGCTAGTTAGAATCAGTCAGTAGAAAATGAACTTTATCACATTGTGAACAGTACAGCTGTAGTACTATTGCGCCCACAATCTACTCGGATAATCGTTTCTAGCAAAAAATCCCGCAGATTGCGGGATTTTCTCTTGCATCAATGCGCCAACATTTCTTGGGCGATTTCTTGACCAGATAGGTTATCTGGGTAGTAGGTTGGCCAGTTATCCATCTCTTCAAAGAGGGCTTCTTGGCTAGTACCTCCAAAGAAGATATGGAAATGTTCTGCCTTAACTGGGGCGATATTGTGGTCACTAAACTGAACATACTTGAACTGTCCAGCATCCGCATCTGTCGCTTCAAAGAGGAAGCGCACACCACGATTGCCTTTCTTATAAGTCAAGATTTTCTTGCCGACATACTTATAGGTGAATTTCTTGCTTTGGCCACCTTGAACAAATTCCATAGTGTTGTCCGTGATGTTGATTTTGGTCACATCTGTCTGATAGCCTTTTCTATAGTAGGCCTTGTACTCATCCTTGGTCATCTTGCCAGTCAACTTAGCCTTGTAGTCAAAGACTTGATCAAAGGTCCCATCTTCAAGGAAAGGATAGACTGACTGCCAGTTACCAGTATAGTCACTCAAGGTGCGGTCTTTGACATCTGCATCCTCAAAGTAACCATTTTGAACTGTCTTGGTATTTTCTTCCTTCTCGGGCTCGATTTCTGGTCCTTCTTGGTCTGTTGTTTGTTTCAAAGCCTTGAGGTTTTTCTCCATGATAGAGATGTAATTTTCTCCCGCCTTGGTGTCCTCTTCTGTCAGACTTTCTAAAGGATTGAGGACATCTGTTTTGACACCTGCCTCTTTTGAGAGTGTATTGGCTAGGGCTTGTAAGGCATTTTCTTCAAAATAGATATAGGCAATTTTATTTTTCTTGACGTACTCTGTCAATTCTGCCAGACGAGCAGCTGATGGCTCTGCATCTGGAGAGAGACCTGAGATTGCGACTTGTTTGAGTCCATAGTCCAAGGCAAGATAGTTAAAGGCTGCGTGTTGCGTTACGAAGCTCTTTTGTTTAGCTTGAGACAAGCCTTCTGCATAAGCCTTATCCAAGGCTTGCAATTTTTCGATATAGGCAGCAGCGTTCTTTTCAAAGGTCTCTTTTTTATCAGGATAATCTGCTGACAAGCTGTCACGGATATGTTCTACTAGTTTAATGGCCCGAACTGGTGAAAGCCAAACATGGGGATCGTAGTCGTGATGGTGACCCTCACCGCCATGATCATGCCCTTCCTCTTCTTCCTCACCACCTGGCAAGAGGAGCATATCACCTGTCGCCTTGATGGTTTTCACCTTTTTCTTATCCAAAGTATCTAGCAATTTAGGAACCCAAGTTTCCATATTTTCATTTTCATAGACAAAGGTATCTGCGTCTTGGATTTTGGCAACTGCCTTGGCAGACGGTTCATACTCATGGGGTTCTGTACCAGCACCGATTAGAAGTTCTACATTAGCAGTATCTCCTGCGACTTGCTTGGTAAATTCGTAGACAGGGTAAAAGGTTGTCACGATATTTAGCTTCCCATCTGCCTGCTTTTGATTGGAACAAGCCACTAAAAACAAGGCACATAGACTAGCTAGTAGTAAGCTCAGTTTTTTCATTTCATTCTCCTATTTGATAAAACGTTTCAGTAGACTGACTAACAAAAAGACAGCTACAAAGATAATGGTAATACTAGCGCTGGCAGGGGTTTCCGCATAGTAGGAAATATAGAGACCTGCCACCATTCCCAAAAAGCCTATAGCACTGGCTAGCAACATAACGGATTTGAAGTTTTTCCCCAGACGCAGGGCAATACTAGCCGGTAAGACCATAATGGTCGACACCAAAAGGGCTCCTGCTGCTGGAATCATAAGGGCAATCGCCACCCCTGTCACCATGTTAAAGAGGATAGACATGGTACGAACTGGCAAGCCATCCACAAAGGCCGTGTCCTCATCAAAAGTCAGGATATACATTGGTCGCAAGAACAAGAAAGTCAAGAGTAAAACGACCACAGCAATGGCAAAGAGGAACATCACCTGCTCCTGGCTAATAGTCACAATAGACCCAAAGAGATATTGGTCCAAACTCATGGAACTAGAACTTTTGCCCTTACTCATCACGATAAGAGACACTGCAAGTCCTGTTGACATGAGGATAGCTGTTCCGATTTCCATAAAGTTCTTATAGACTGTCCGGAGATACTCTAGAAAGACCGCTGCGATCAAGACGATAGCAATGGTTGAAATAGTTGGAGAAATTCCCAAAACCAGACCAAAGGCTACCCCTGACAGAGAAACGTGACTGAGGGTATCACTCATCAAACTCTGACGACGTAAGATAAGGAAGGTCCCAAGAACTGGAGAAAAGAGACTCATGGCAATGACCGCCAAGAAGGCACGCTGCATGAAATCATAAGATAACAAACTAAGCATGTTCCACCTCCTGGTCGCTTTCGTGAACATTGAAACAACGCCACGGCGAGTCTTGATTGCGCACTAGATGGATATTGCGATCCGCATAGTCCTTAACCTCCTCAGGATCATGGGTAATCATCAAAACAGCCTTGCCATGATGGTGGGCACTATGGTGCATGAGTTCGTAAAATTCATTTTTGCTTCCCGCATCCATCCCTGTCGTCGGCTCATCCAAGACAAAAATATCTGGGTCAGAAGCAAACATCCGAGCAATAACTGCTCGTTGCTTTTGTCCTCCCGAGAGGGAACCAATTCGTTTGTCACGGTGTTCCCACATACCAACCGAGTCTAGACTGACCTTGATATGCTCCTCATCATGGGCATTCAAGCGACGGAACCAGCCCTTTCGCGGATAACGACCCGACTTGACAAATTCATAAACTGTACTTGGAAAGCCAGCATTAAAACTGGCTATCTGCTGGGGAAGATAGGCTATCCTTAGCTTTTTTCCATGAGTATTTGTCTTTGAGATAGTTACCTTGCCAAATCTTGGCTGCAAGATGCCTAGGCTCGCCTTGATAAGCGTTGTCTTGGCAGCTCCATTTTCACCAGTCAGGGTGACAAACTCCCCACTATCAACACTATAGTTGATGTGCTCGAGGACAGGCTCTTTGTCATAATAGAAAGACAAGTCCTCTACTGTAATATACCGCATTATTTGATTTCTCCTACTAAAGCAGTTAAAAACCGCTGGATGATTTCTTGTTCATTTGGAGTAAACTGATTTGCTACTTGTTCATAGGCTGAGAGCGTGTGTTCATGATGATGGTGGTGTTCTGCCGCTACTGGTCGAGCTAGCTCTGTCAGTTTATAAAAGATCACACGCGCATCCTTTGGATCTCTGGATGTCTCTAACATACCCTCTTTGACTAAAGACTTGATAGCCTTGGTCACTGCCGCCTGACTGACATTGAGACGACGGGCCAACTCCGAGTTGGTTAGGGATTCTTCTGACAAGAGCATGAGGATGTGTTCCTGAGTATTGGTCAAGGCAACGTCACTCGTGCAATGCCCGATTAGAATTTCATGCTGGTTCTCAGATCTCAAGATCACCTCGTTTAAAAAGTTATCGATTTCCTGTGCAAGCTGTCTCATGTGTTACTCCTTCCCTAGCTATCTTTTCCGTAAAAAAAACTTAGATAGCCACCGATTCTTTACTGGTTAATTATATCATAAACCAAAAAAGAGTCAAGGGAAAAAGGCGTAAAAACGTTTCCCTAGACTCTTCTAGATGTAAAATTTAACCTATTTTTGCTTTGGTTTTCGGCTTGATAAGATACCTGCCAAACCAGCTACCATTCCCATCAAGAGCAAGAATATGGACTGTTCACTTCCTGTATTTGGAAGGGCTTTTTCTGAGATAACTGCCTTCTTGCTAAATTGACCTGCCACCTCATAAGTCAGTGGCACATTCGTAGTCGCATCGTTAGCAGCTGCATTCGTTTGAGGCGTTTCTACTGGCAGACTAAAGTTTTTAGAATCCACAGAAATTGTCCGTGAGTTCGGGTTGATCTTTTCATACTGGGTCAAATCAGCGGTTTTCAGATACTCTTCAAAGGCTGCATCCATAGACGGACCTTCTTCACGCGCGCCACCCAACATAGTGTAGCCATCACCACCCGCAGCTAGGAAATCATTGGTTGCAAGATAGTAGGTTTTTGCGAGGTCCAGTAGTTCATAACGACCAGTTGCACGGTTTTTAACCTGGATGGCCAAGACACGTTTTCCTGATGGTAGGTTGGTATCATAGTAGACCTTCACACCTGAAACTTGCAAGAAGCCTCCACTTGGCTCTAACAATGGTTGTCCGTTCTCATCCAAGACCTTCTTGCCATCCTTATCGACCTGCAAGATAGATCCGAGTGATTTTTCAAACATATCCAAAACTTGTTGCCCCGTCACTTGGATTTGTGAGATGGTATTTCCAAACGGAAGAACAGCAATGACATTTCCTTTAGTGATTGGTTTTCCTTTTACAATGGTTTCACGCAAGCCACCACCATTTGTCACAGCGATGTCTGTCGGATGGCTAAATCCTGTTTGACCATACTGATAGAGGGAGTCCGCTACGACGTTTCCGAGGTTAGTTTCACGAACCCGAACATTTTCACGATCACCGTTTAGTTCTACAGGGCTGTTTGAAACGACTTCAACAGCATTTTCAGCATCGTATTTTTGTTTAATGTCTTTGACTAGTTTTTCAACTGTAGGATTAGCTGGTAATTTTTTAGCATCAGCAGCCGGAATCTGAGTTGGATTGCCCAAAAGCTGACGTGATTTGTAGGTGATTTTCCCTACATTGTGAAGGTAGCTTCCCGTCTGGTTATAGGTAACATTGTCGCCATAAGTTGTGGAAGCTACTGTATGAGAATGCCCATCAATAACTGTCACACGTTTGCCTTTGAGACGAGGATTTTTAGACAAGGCTTCTGCCAAGGTTGAACCACGCCATTCGACTGGAGTTGTGGTATCTACACCCAAGTGAGCAAGCACAACATAGTGTTTGTAGTCCTTGCCTTCTGCACGCGCCTTAGCTTGAACTTCTTCGATGACCTTATTGACTTCAGAGATTGGATCTGTAAAAGTTACCCCTTTAATGTTTTTAGGGTGGGTTTTTGTAGCAGTTTCAGGTGTTGTCACACCGATCACAACAAATTCATCACCTTCCACAGTCTTATCCTTATCAACGATTGTAGAAGCTTCAAAAAGACGGGCTCCATTGACATAGGTATTCGAGCTAAGTAATGGGAATTTCAAGATTTCCTTGTATTTTTTAACTTCATCAAGACCAAAGTCAAACTCATGGTTTCCTACTGCCATGGCATCATACTGCATCTGATTGAGAATTTCAGCACGCGCTTCACCCTTCGTAGAGTTGGAAATCGGTAAACCTTGGAAGGCGTCTCCCGCATCAACAACCAGAGTATTTTGATTTGACTTCGCACGCTCCTGCTCAATAACTGTCGCTAACTTGGCATCTCCAATTACTCCCTTTTCCTCTACAATACGACCATGGACATCATTGGTGTGTAAGATAACGGTGTCCTTTTCTTCGCTTTTAGTAGATTCAACAGGAACTGCCGGATCTTCTGCAGATGCAACGGTTGCTGGAGTCTCTACCTCATTTGTTGGAGTTGCTGGCGCTGCAGGGTTCAACACAGAAGTAGGAGTCTCCGACGTGGCAGGAGTCGCTACAACAGCTGAACTTTCTGCAGGAGTTGTTGCTTCTTCAGCGTAGACTTGTCCAGCTAAAAAGGCTGGGGCTAATAGAGCTGTCGATAAGACAGGTAACAAAGAACGTTTATTCATTTTGAAATCCTTTTCTTTTCTTTTTTCCTTTATATTATACGATATTTCTAGAAAATTTGAAACTTTTGACTTATTTTCATCTAAAACATTCGCTATTTAAACAAAAAAAGCTTGGGTTCCAATCCCAAACTTTTATCTGATTTTATTGGAAATCTTTGATGTTCCCATCATAGCTTGCCCAGTCCTCACTAAAGAAGCGGTCATTCATCTTGTAGTCTGGAGCTGGTTTTGGATCCGTTAAGAAAGGATTGGCAACCTTATCAAAAGCCAACCAACCCAACCAACCTATATGAATGGTATCCTTAACAAAATAAGGGTCCCCTCCATTTTTTGAAAAGTCGGCAATATTGGTGAATCCCTGACTTTCTAGCTGGTAACGAATTTTTTCCACAGCATGCTGGTACATCTCTTCGCTAAGGCCTGTGTATTCCATCCATTTCTTATTGACCGGTTGAATGACAAAGAGCACATTGACCTTCGATTTTGCAAATTGATTGAGTACCAACTGTAGATCATTGTACTCCGTTGACTTTAGGAAGCTGTAATTCTTTTGAGACCCCTCCCATTTTTTTAGATCTTTTTTCACCCGAGTATTATAAAACTGATTTTCCATCCCCATATCATTATTGGTCGTATTTGCCTCTGCATCCTTACGAGCGATTTTCTCCAACTCATCATACGAAAACTGATCTGGAAGATCTTGTAAATAATTTTCCACATGTTCCTTGTATTTGAGTTTTCCTCGAATAGAAAATTGTCCAAAGAGAGCGGATTGTTTTTCGTTGAATCGTGCAAAGATATCAATAGTAGCTCGATCAATCTCTGACAATTCCTCGCCCTTCGATAGCTTTTGAACAATTCCTTTTAATGCAACATTAGGATTCTGCTTTAACAAACGAATAGCCGCATGCTGAGTCGCAGTATCACCAGATTGATTTTCCAAAAAAGCTGTCAACTGGTCACTGTTAAAAAAACTCTGGAAAGCCGCTGGATCGGAATCTGTCTTTGTAAACCACTGGGGTGAAATCACAAATACTGCCTGATTGTTCTCTATTTCCGGCAAGATTTGTTGTAATCCAAAATATTGGATGAGAGAGGTTGCTCCTGCCTGACCTAGAAAATAAGGACGATAGGGACGATTGTATTTTTCTGCTAAAACAGCAGGATGCATACTGTCAAACCGAACCCATTCACTTGACCCTAGAAAAGGGATAAAACGCATATTTGGATCCGTAAGAGCTCTCACTTTTTGGCTTCTCTCTTTAAAGCTCTCTGTACTAACAGAAGCCGCCGAGTACTTCTCCTCCGTCAGATTATGGCTTGTTGTACTTGGATAAAAAAAGATGAGTAGAAGAACCAAAAAGCCAGCAATGAAGATAGGCCCGAAGATCAGCCACAAGCGTTTAAGCATTCTTCAACTCCGTGATACCTGCTACGATTTTATTAGCCGTATTCCAGTCATCACGACCAAACTCCGTCACTGGAACACGAATGTCAAAACGGTTTTCAATCTCAACAATCAATTCAACCGTTCCCATGCTATCCAAGACACCAGCATCAAAAAGATCTTCATCCATCATGTCAGAAACATCTTCCATAAACAACTCATCAATAATTTCAATAACTTCTGATTTGATATCCATTTTAATATCCTTTTATTTTTTAAACCACAAATCATTCAAAAATCCAGAAAAGATTAAGAATGAAACCATTACGACATGGAAGGTGACAACCATGCCAAGCAACTGAATCCAGCGATTCTCTGGTAAGGAACCCTTTCCAGCTTTTTTCCGTTCTTTATTGAGCGCTTTTTTCTTACGAACCCAAGCGTCATTGATGACTAGCCCAATCCCATGAAAAAGTCCATAGGCGATGTAATACCAAGTCACACCATGCCAAAATCCCATAATCAGCATATTGACAACATAGGCTACACTTGAGGTCACATTGCGATTTTTAAAGACCTTCTTTCTGGTCATGACCATCACCATCCGCATAAAGACAAAGTCACGAAACCAGAAAGACAGACTCATGTGCCAGCGATTCCAAAACTCTTTTAAATCCCTAGACAAAAAGGGCTTGTTAAAGTTGATAGGACTATGAATACCCATCAAGTTTGAAATGGCTAAGGCAAACATAGAGTAGCCCGCAAAGTCAAAGAACAAGTCTAGACCAAAGGTATACATCACCGCCAGAGCATAATGATTAAAGAAACCACCTGTCTGTAAGGCCAAATTTTTCAGCGGAGGCAGTAATATCTCTCCTAAAACATGGGCCAAGATAAACTTGTAAAGGAAGCCAAGCATGATATACTTGACAGCCTCTTCTAGCATGTCCATCAACTCATCCCGTTCAGGAATGGTCTCATAATTTTCATTGAAGCGTTTAAAACGATCAATGGGACCACTCGAGAAAGTCGGCATAAAGAGAAGAAAACGTAAGAATTGCCAAATCGTTAAATCCTTAATGACACCGTCTCTTAACTCAACGATAACCCCAACAGCACGAAAGGTTAAGTAAGAAATCCCTAAAAATCCAAACAAAGATTGAGGTCCATGAATAGCAGGAGATACTTTCACAAAGACGATAGGCAATAGAGATAAAAAGCTAACTAGGTAAAATATCCATTTACTATCCCGTTGTTTCCTATACCTTTTGTAAAAAGATACAAGAAGTACTTGCCAGATAACATAAAGGATAAGAGCGCTTATTTGATTCGTCTTTCCACCTACCAACATGGTGACGATAAAGAAGAGACTAACGAGCACCTCGTACAAGGCAAAACGTTTCTTGAAAAAAAGACCAATAAAGATAGGTAAAGTCGCAGCAATTACGTATAAAAAGTACTGAAGATCACCATAAGGTTCCAAATGAGGTAGCTGTTTATAAAGCTCCATCATCTACTGTTTACCTCATTGATCAAGCCCTTGATATCAATTTTACCATTAGGCGTTAGCGGCAAACTATCTCGATAGAGAAACTTAGACGGCATCATATAAGACATCATGATATCTGCTAGGTCTTCTTTGATAGCCTTGGTAATATCGATATCACGTTCAAACTGTTCACGAACACCGTCCCTTAGGATGACATAGGCCAGTAGATTTTGTACCTTGTGGTCCTTGTTATAACGTGGGACAGCAACAGCCGACTCGATATAGCGAGACTTGTTGAGGTTTTGAGAGACATCTTCAAGTTCAATGCGATAACCATTAAACTTAATCTGGAAATCCATGCGTCCACCATAGAGAAGCAAGCCCTCATCTGTCATGGTTCCTACATCCCCTGTATGGTAGGCTGGAAGACCTTCGAATTCAAAGAAAGCTTCTGCCGTTTTTTCAGGATTATTCATATAGCCTTTTGAAACAGCTGGCCCAGAAACGATGATTTCTCCTTGCTCACCAGTTGGAACTTTCTTACCTTCCTCATCAATGATAAAGGTCGGAGAATCAGCCTTGGTATAGCCGATTGGTAGACGTTTCATAGTTGCAAGCATCTCATCTGTCACGGCAACAGCTGATAGGGCTACTGTCGCTTCTGTTGGACCGTAGGCATTGATAATACGAGCATTTGGGAAACGTTCGCGCAGTTTTTGAGCTGTTTTGACCGTCAATTCTTCACCATCAAAGTAGAAATGCGTGATTCCTGGCATTTTCTCGCTATTGAAGTCTTCTGACAACATGGCCATATCTGCAAAGGAAGGCGTTGATGTCCAGATAGCGATTGGCAATGAAAAAATCGTCGCAAAGAGTTTTTTGAAGTCCTGAGTAATGGCTGAAGGAAGAGCGAAAAGCGTACCACCTAGTGCCAAGGTTGGCGCCCAGTACATGACAGACAGGTCAAAAGAATAAGGAGGCTGAGCCAGCATTTGTGGACGACTTGGCGTCGCAAATTCCTTATCTGTAATCATCCAGTTGGTAAAACTGAGGAGATTGTCATGGGAAATCTGCACCCCCTTAGGCTTACCAGTCGTACCAGAAGTAAAGATGATGTAGTAATTATCATCTCCCTTGACTGGATGGGTCATCTCATAGCTATCCCCTTGAGCAAAGGCTTCTTGAACCTGAGCTAAAGTCATCATTGGCGTAGAGACTTGCTCCAATGGAAAATCTGAGATGGCAATAATCAAACTTGGCTCTGCAACTTCTACGATAGCAGAAACTCGTTCCAAGGCCGAATGGCTGTCAATTGGAATGTAGGCATGACCCGACTTAGTCAGCGCTACAAAGGTAGCCAACATCTCATATTCCTGACCACCAAAAACGACGACTGGAGATTTCTCAGGCAAGTCAAGTCGATCGATAGCTGCAGCTAAACTATCTGAATCAGCCTTCAGATTGCCATAAGTATGCTCTTGACCTAAAACATTGTAGACAGGATATGTTGGCTGTGTTTGAGCAAAGTGCTCAATCGTTTCAATCATATCTTTTATCGGTTTATTAGACACTGTTCCTTTTCTCCTTTAAACTAGAACTCATTATAAATAAAGCCACCTTGTCCCTGCCCAAGGTAACTAAAAAAATAAAGCAGGCCAAGCAAGATTACAAAATATAGGGCCGTCCGGCCTAAAAATACATGTAGGTTTCGTTGTTTTTTCATAAGCTATCCATTAATATATCATTTCTATCAAATACAAATACGCACTATTAGTAACTTATCTTCCTAACATTTTACCACTTTATCAACCTTTTTTTCAACTGTTTACCATAACTTAAAAGTTCGTTTTAGGTTATTTTAAGATAAATTAAAATGTTAACAGTAAATGTGAACAAAAATTTCCATTTCTATAAATCTCCTATACCAGTCATCACAAATTAAACAGTTTAAAAATTGACAGCAAACACACGGCTCCCCCTTTGGGCATTTTTATGCTAAAATAGAAGGTATGGATAAGATTATTAAAACTATATCAGAAAGCGGAGCCTTTCGTGCTTTTGTCCTTGACAGTACAGAAACCGTCCGCACTGCTCAAGAAAAACATCAAACTCAAGCCAGTTCAACTGTTGCACTTGGTCGCACCCTTATCGCTAGCCAGATTCTCGCAGCCAATGAAAAAGGAGATACCAAGATTACTGTAAAAGTTCTTGGAACGAGCTCTCTCGGTGCCATCATCACGGTCGCAGATACCAAGGGAAATGTCAAAGGCTACGTTCAAAACCCCGGTGTAGATATCAAAAAAACTGCAACGGGTGAAGTCCTAGTCGGACCTTTTGTCGGCAATGGTCAATTTCTCGTTATCACAGACTACGGTACTGGAAATCCTTACAACTCCATGACTCCTCTCATCTCTGGGGAGATCGGTGAAGACTTGGCCTACTACCTGACCGAAAGTCAACAAACTCCTTCAGCCGTCGGCCTCAATGTCCTTTTAGACAAAGACGACAAGGTCGAAGTTGCCGGTGGTTTTCTTCTCCAAGTTTTGCCAGGAGCCAAGGAAGAAGAGATTGCTCGCTTTGAAAAACGCATCCAAGAAATGCCAGCCATTTCAACTCTTCTAGAAAGCGACGACCATATCGAAGCCCTTCTCAAGGCTATCTATGGTGACGAATCTTACAAACGTCTATCTGAAGAAGAAATTCGTTTCCAATGCGACTGCAGCAAAGACCGTTTTATGAACGCTCTTGCCAGCCTTCCAAGCTCAGACTTAGAGGAAATGAAAGAGGAAGACCACGGGGCAGAAATCACTTGCCAATTCTGCCAAACAACTTACAACTTTGATGAAAACGACCTGGAGGAACTCATTCGTGACAAATCTTAATACACCCTTTATGATTGGCAATGTTGAGATTCCCAATCGTACCGTTTTAGCGCCTATGGCTGGCGTGACCAACTCAGCCTTTCGTACCATCGCAAAAGAGCTCGGAGCTGGACTCGTTGTCATGGAAATGGTCTCTGACAAGGGAATCCAATACAACAATGAAAAAACCTTGCATATGCTTCACATCGATGAAGGCGAAAATCCCGTTTCTATCCAACTCTTTGGTAGCGATGAAGACAGCCTAGCACGCGCAGCAGAATTCATCCAAGAAAACACCAAGACTGATATCGTCGATATCAACATGGGCTGCCCAGTTAACAAAATCGTGAAAAACGAAGCTGGCGCTATGTGGCTCAAGGACCCAGACAAGATCTACTCTATTATCAACAAGGTCCAATCTGTCCTTGATATCCCCCTAACTGTCAAAATGCGCACCGGCTGGTCTGACCCTTCCCTAGCCGTGGAGAATGCTCTCGCCGCTGAGGCTGCTGGTGTCTCTGCCCTTGCTATGCACGGCCGTACCCGTGAGCAAATGTATACTGGTCACGCTGATCTTGAGACCTTGCACGATGTAGGCCAAGCACTGACTAAGATCCCATTTATCGCCAACGGTGACATCCGTACAGTTCAAGATGCTAAACAACGCATCGAAGAAGTTGGTGCTGACGCAGTTATGATTGGCCGAGCAGCCATGGGAAATCCTTACCTCTTCAATCAAATCAACCACTACTTTGAAACAGGAGAAATCCTTCCTGATTTGACCTTTGAAGATAAGATGAAAATCGCCTACGAACACTTAAAGCGCTTAATTAGCCTCAAAGGAGAAAAAATTGCAGTCCGTGAATTCCGTGGCCTCGCTCCTCACTACCTTCGTGGTACATCTGGTGCAGCCAAGCTTCGTGGAGCTATTTCACAAGCTAGCACTCTTGCAGAGATTGAGGCCCTCTTGCAACTAGACAAAGCATAGTCTCACATCTACAACTCACAAAAACGGCAAAGCTCAAAAATGAGTCTTGCCGTTTTTTATATGTTTTCATCTTGTAAATCTAATTGCTTCACTCTAGCTATATAGTAGGACATAATCAAAAACAAATTGAGGCTGATAATCCATATAGACCATTCATGAAGAAAATGCATCAATACAGCCAAGCTGATTGCGCCCACTATGAAACTTCCCACAACAATCCCATAATTTAAGGCCTGACGACGGTATTCTTGGATATTTCCTTCTCTTCTAGCAATGCGATACAAAGCGGTCAACATCTTTCGGTAATTTCCAGACGTCATAAAAATGACATAGGGATGATCTTCAATCAAACTGCCCGTAAATGTTAGCATCATCATTCCTGTTCCAAAAGCGATGCAAGGAACTTCTATTAGAGGAAATCGTGAAAAGAAAGGGAGAATAAGAGTTCCAATAAATAAAGGGAGCAGCATCTTAACCCGCCAGTAGGCCGTTTTGCGGTATTCTTTCATGTGCAATGCAAACAGAAATCCTAGAGAAAAGAAAATAATAGAGCAGAATCGTAGCATCGTATTGATGACATTTGAGTCGTGCCAATCAGATATCAGTAGGAGAATATTCCCTGTCTGTGTCGCTACCAAACTATGGTATTGAATATGGCAAAACACATCCAAAGAACCACCTACAAATCCAAGAAATACTCCCATCAATCGTGTGTTTTGAGGTAAGATTAATTTATCCGCCATGTATTATCACTCGTTTTCCTTTGATTTTTTTATTATACCACTTTCTCTTGGAGAAACTAAGTGAAAAACAGTTGACTCACTCTTTTACAGAACGATTTCTAGTAAAAGTTAAAACACCAAATTTTATTATTGAATCAAGGCAACACTCGAAACTTTACCATCCGCACCTGTTGTAATTTGGATGATTTTTCCTCCTCCGATTTTGGCATTATACTTGCCATCATCAAGAGTGTAAGAGTAGCCTCTGATAGAATAGTTTTCTTTCTTTCCATCTGCAGTTTCTACTGTGAATTGCCCCCCTGATGAAACCGTAATCGTTTCGCCATTCGCTCCCTTCCAGTTGCCTGCAGCTGCTGAGAAGTCACCATCCACCATGGTTAAAACTCCCTTGTAGCGTTTGTTGTGTTCTGCTTGCTTGTCTTGAAGTTTGCGGTCAGTTGTTGGATCATAGTTTGACTGGTTAGACTGGGCTTGAGAACCTTGTTGAGTTGACGGAGCCTGAGAAGGGGCTGGTTGACTAGGAGTTGCTTGTTCTTGTCTTGATTCAGGGGCTGGTTTCGCTTGTGACTGATCTGCTGTTGTAGAAGACTGATCAGAAGATGCTTGAGCTTTTTCAGATGAAGCTGTGCTTGAAGATTTTTGAGTCTTGCTTTCTTTGTTAGAAGAAGCTGCTTTGGAGCTTGATGACTGACTTGTCTTTGCAGAGCTACTGGTTTGAGTGGTTTCGTTTTTATTTCCACAAGCTCCCAGTAGCAAGGTAGAAGCCAATACAGTCGCTGCCATCAATTTGATATAGGTTTTCTTTTTCATTTTTCTACTCCTTTGTAACATTTTTGAAATGTTAAGAAATCTTTTTGTAATACAATTGTAACATTGGGCTTTGAATCTGTCAACTATTTAGAGAACCTATTTTAAAAATTGTTCCCTCCACTATTTCAATTCGTAATTGAAACGAAAAAATAGAAAAATTTCCTAGATTAGAGTCCTATTTTTTGCATCGTACTTATATAATCGCTTGCATTGTTCTATAATAAAAACAGTCGCAACAGAAAAGCAATCTAATAATAGTAAACAAGGAGGTCGGGATTTTGGTCCCGACCTCTTTATTTCAATCGATAGGTTTTTCTTGGTTTCTTTTTAGGAACTCGTTTGAGTCCGGCTTCTTCTACATATTCGCCGTATTTTACGAGAAAGTTATTGCTGACGATTGGGCGACCTGGGTTGATGAGATTGACCAGTTCAGTCCCCTCGTAGACAGTGAACTCCTCCTCCAGCAGATAGAGGAAGGTCGGGTTCCAGTCGAGACGGCCTTGGATGCGTTTGATGGACTCTTGGATAATAGCATAATGGTCAAAGGCGAAGGCTTGCTCGTCCAGCTCCACTCCCTCTAGGAAGCATTTGCCTGTCTGGAAATCGACATCTACGAAAACGACATCCTTAGCATCGTCACCTGCCTGAACGAGGTCTAAGGCACGACTAGGTAGGTACACCAAGTGGGCAATGGTCACTGTCCAGCCCCGTGGATCACGCCCAGGGGTCGATACGGTCATCAATTGCTCGATTTTTTCCAAAGGTAGATCGAGATTGACTTCTTCTCTCACCTCGCGCTGACAGGCATGTGCAGCATCCTCTCCCTTATCCATAAAGCCTCCAACCAGAGCCAAACAGTTTTGATAAGGGTGGGCCTTGCGACGGATCAGTAAGAGCTTGATCTTTCCTTCGACAAAGCAGTAGGCTACCATATCTACTGTCACACTTGGTTTTTCATATTGAGGGAGTTCCTGCTTGTAGTACCAATCTAAAAATTCCTCCTGACTTGCATGAATTTCATAATATTCTTTTTCCGTCATTCCTGTTGGAATCTTCTTGTCTGCCATCTTATGCCTCCTTTCGAACTGCCTTGGTCCATTGGTACCATCCCACTAGACTATTAAGTGTGTATACCCAGTACATCCCTTGGATGTGGATATTTTCACCCCACCAGAGGTAGATACTAAAGAGATTGGTTGCAATCCAGAAAATCCATTGCTCACGATAGAGACGTGTCATCAAGAGCTGACCGACACCATTGGTCGCATCGGTAACACTATCACGGAAAGGGCGAGCACTATGGATACTTTGATAAGCCAAGCCCATACCAATCCAGATGATGGCAGTCAAGGCCAAGTACTTGAGCCAATCAAAAACAGATAATTTCTTAGCTTCAAAGTGGGATTCTTCTGGTTTACCTTGGTCATTGATACGATTGGACAACCAAGCATAGAGACCAATCGGCTGCATGACAAAGAAGTAAACGGTCGTCAAGACTTCGCCATAAAAAGTCGCATTCATAGCCAAAATCAGATAGATAGCCGAGTTAATGGTCCCAAAGAGATAATTGCTTGCACGCCCTTCTGCTACCAAGATAACACAGACAATCCCAGTCCAAGATGCAAACAAGCTCAGCCAGTCATGGCTTTCTGTATTTTGCGTGAATTCCAAGATCAAGGGAACACTTGACAAAGCGATGAGATACAACCACTGGAAAAGACTGCGACCGACAAAGAGATCTTTCCAAAGCAGGCGCATGATTCCTGCAAAACCAATCTTGCGGGCTTCTGCATGGACATTTTTAAAGTTTTCGATAAATTGTGTGATTTTTTCAGTTAGTTTTTTCATATTTTTCTCCTAATCTGCTTGGTAAATGGCATCAATAGCCACTTTTGCTGCTTCATAATTGCCTAGGTAATCCTCCGCTAGATAAACTAAAGGAATGGTCGTTAAATATCGCTCCCTCATCTGATCCAAATGCTGAGAAAAACTGTAGCGAATGTGGTCTTCTGCCATGGTCATATCTCTAAATCCGTCATTGACATAGGAGCCAACAGGCTGCAAAAAGAGAATCAAATCCCATTTTTCCTTGGCCAAGATGGAGGCAAAGAGATTGTCAAAGGTTTCTCCTGATAAGTCCTCTTGGTCCTCAGTCTCCATGTAATAGTCATAGTAGCCCTTGGTTACCAAGGAGTTGGTATCGGCTATCACTAGGCCTCGATTGGCATTGCTATCGATTAGCTTGGAGGTCTGGTCATACTGCCCTAAAAGGAGATAATAGTAATCTTTTGGAGTCAATTCATCGTCGCGGACATTGTTTTTGATCTGGTACTCACGCGCGTATTCCAGACTAACGGGCGCATCGTAATACCTTGCCAAATCCTTGGCCAGAGTGGTCTTCCCATTGCTAGCACTTCCCATAATTAACACTTTCTTAGTAAACTGACGACGGAAGGGTTGAGCAATATATTTCCAATATTTGCTTGGATTTTCTCGAATCATAGTCGCTGAGATACCAAACTTTCTTTCTTGCAAGACAGTGCTAAATCCACGTTTAGCTAGTTCTTGCTGGTATTCTTCTTCTCCCACAAAGAAAGTCAGTTCTTGCTGAGTTTCATCATAGGAAATCTCCTCTAACATCTGGTTCAACCACTCCTGCCAGCCCATAGGATAACGGGGAAGATTGGTCTCATCCAGCTTGCAGACAGAGGTCAATTCGTCATCACGAAAAGCCTCTCGGATATAGCGAAATCGTTTTTGAAGACTTAAACCTACCTGCTCCCCTCGGTCTCCCTCGTAGCCTGAAACGACTACCCAGACCTGGTCACACTTACGCTTCGCTCGCTGGATCAGATCGATATGACCCTGATGAAGAGGGGCAAAGGTCCCAAATACTACTGCTGTTTTCTTTTTCATAAACATTTTACCTTTTTATAATTTTTGATATTTTTATTTTCTATGTTTTTATTATATACTATATTTTTGTTTTGTCAATAGTTTTTTATCATTTTTTATAAAAAAGTAGCAAAAAAAAGAATCAGGATTGCTCCTGACTCTCCATTTTTAAGCAATATCAAATTTTAATTGACCAGCTTTAACACCTATCTTGAGGGTCTTGCCTGCTACTAGTTCTCCCTTGAGAAGGAGTTCTGCTAGCTTGTCTTCCACTTCTGTTTGCAGGGTTCTGCGAAGTGGGCGAGCTCCCATTTCTGGATCATATCCTTGACTTGCTAGTAACTTCAACGCTGAAGCTTGCAGTTTCAAGTCGATGCCCTTCTCAGCGAGGCTAGCAATCAATGGTTTCACCATAATCTTGACAATTTCCTGCATGTGTTCGCTATCTAAGCTATGGAAGACCAACTTTTCATCAATACGGTTGATAAACTCTGGTCGATAAGCTTTTTTCAACTCTTCAAAGATTCGTTTTTCCATATTTTCCTGGTCAAAACGAATGTCCTTGGCCCCAAAGCCGACCGTCTTGTCATCACGAAGAGCCGTCGCACCAAGGTTTGACGTCATGATGATAATGGTATTTGAAAAATCAACCTTGCGCCCCTTGCTATCTGTCAAGACGCCGTCGTCCAGAACCTGCAAGAGAACATTAAAGATATCTGGGTGGGCCTTTTCTACCTCGTCAAATAGAAGAACGGAGTATGGTTTGTTGCGAACCTTCTCAGTCAACTCCCCACCTTCTTCGTAGCCCACATAACCCGGAGGAGCTCCATTGAGACGGCTAGCCGCAAATTTCTCCATATACTCACTCATATCAAAGCGAATAAGGGCTGATTCGTCATCAAAGAGGACTTCTGCCAGAGCCTTGGCCAATTCGGTCTTACCGACTCCTGTCGGCCCTAGGAACATAAAGGAACCAATCGGACGCTTGTGACTACGAATTCCTGACTGGTTGCGGCGAATCGCACGGCTAATGCTTGAAACAGCTTGATCTTGACCGATGACACGTTTGTGTAGTTCAGCTTCCAAGTTCAGGTATTTCTTGGCATCCGTTTGCGTCAGTTTTTGGACTGGAATCCCTGACAAGCGACTCAAGGTAGTCAAAATTTCAGATTCTGTTACCAAATCTTTATAGACAGGGACTTCCTGCTCTTTTGCGATTAGCTGAGCAGCTTGTTTCCACTTGCCATCCATCAAGGCCTTGTCAGCTGGACTCAAATCGGATTCGTCTGTTTTCACCTGCTTGGATTTGTTTTGCACTGTTGCTGCCGCTTCATCCAATAGATCGATGGCAGAGTCTGGTAAGTGACGACTGGTCAAGTAACGATGCGCCATCTTGACAGCTGTTTCAACAGCTTCATCTGTGATTTGCACACGGTGGTGTTTCTCATAGGTGGCCTTCAAACCTTGCAAAATGGTCATACTGTCAGCTAGACTTGGCTCTTCAATCGTCACTTTTGCAAAACGACGAGAAAGAGCTGCGTCTTTTTCGATGTGTTTTTGGTATTCTTCCTGAGTGGTTGCACCAACTGTTCTCAGAGTTCCACGAGCTAAGGCTGGCTTCAAGATATTGGCTGCATCCAGAGTCGAATCAATACCGCTACCAGAACCCATGATGGTGTGGAGTTCATCGATAAAGAGGATTACTTTGCCATCCTCCTCGATATCCTTGATGATGTTGTTCATACGCTCTTCAAAGTCACCACGGAAACGTGTCCCTGCAACGACATTCATCAAATCAAGCTCCAAAACGCGCATCTTAGCCATTTCAGCTGGTACATTCCCACTAGCAATACGCTGAGCAAGTCCAAGTGCTAAAGCTGTTTTCCCGACACCCGCATCTCCAACCAAGACAGGATTGTTCTTGGTCTTCCGACTCAAAATCTGAATCATACGTGAGATTTCCTTGTCTCGACCGATAACTGGCTCTAACTTGCCAGAACGCGCTTGCTCCGTCAGGTCATGCGTGTAGTCCTCTAGACCACCACTTTGAGCTTGAGGCATGCCCATCATATTGGCCATGGAATTTTGCTTGTCAGTTACTGTGCGATGACGTTGACGCAAAGCCTTGAGATCTTCTCTTGTCCATCCTGCACGCTCTTCTAGATTGCGACGAAGAGCAGCAATTCTAACCTGATCTTTCTGGTCTTCATAAGAAAAGCCTGCTCTCTCCAAGATGCGAGTCGCCAAGGCATTGCCATCATGCAAGATTGCATAGAGGACATGCTCTGTCCCTAGTACCTTTGCGTGGACTACTGAGGCCACATACTCTGCTTCTGCAAAGAGGACCTCCAAACGATGGGAAAAGGGCAATTCCGTAAAGGTTTCGTCTTGGCTATAGTCCGTTTCAGTCAGTTCCAACGCAACCTCTTCTAAACGGTCCATTTCATAAGGATAATCGTTTAAAGTCGCACCTGCCACACTGTAACTGTGATTAGACATGGCAATCAATAAATGCCAAGACTCTAGATAACGGGCTCCAAAATGGCTCGCAACCATGTAGGCACTTTCGATACATTCATTCAATGCTTTTGAATAGTTCATCTTACTTCTCTTTTCTATCTACCTCTTGTAATAGCTGTCGGAGCATATTGGCACGGACAACTGAAGATTCTTCCCCTAAGACACGATCCGTTGCTACTGAAGTCAGCAAGGTCATTTCCTGCTTGGTCATCAAGTCCTGCTCCACCAAAAGCTGGAGGATATCCTCATAGATCTCCTGACTAACTCGCTCACCAATCGAATAAAGCAAATCGTGGAGCATCTCATGATGACTGGAAAATTCAATCCGCCCTATGCGAATGTAGCCTCCACCACCACGCTTGCTCTCAACCAAGTAACCTCTACTTTCCGTAAAGCGTGTCTTGATGACGTAGTTAATCTGACTTGGCACAACCTGGAAGGTATCAGCTAACTGGCTCCGTTGCAATTCCACGATACCAGACTGGTCTAAAATCGCCTTGATATAGGCTTCGATATGATCTGATGTATTTTTAAATCTCATAGTAAATCAAACTCCTTCTTTGAACCTTGACCATCTTTGACTATTATACCGAAATTTTTGATTTTTTTAAAGAAAAAGGGCGCTGGTAAAGGATAATCTTCACCAACTCCCTATTTTTCTACTTATCTAGGCCTAATTCTGCTAATATTTGCCGTTTGTAGGCAATCTTTTGGACTTCCTTGTCCTCATCTTCAGACCAATCTAGTTTGACTTCAGAAACGATCTGTCCAGGCCGATTTTTTAGGATATAGATGCGGTCACTGAGATTGAGGGCTTCCTCAATACTATGTGTGATGATCAAGGTTGTCAGTTGCAACTGTTTGTGAATCTCCAGATACCAAGCATGGAGCTCCATCTTAGTCATTTCATCCAAGGCACTAAAGGCCTCGTCTAGAAGAAAGAGCTTGTGCCCGAAAAGGTAGGTCCGAAGCAAGGCTACACGCTGGCGCATCCCTCCGCTGAGTTCGTGAGGATACTTGTCCCGTACAGCAGTCAACTGGAAGGTCGCAAGGATATCATCCGCTCGGGCAATAGCCTCTGCTTTATCCACCTTTTGAATCAAGAGGGGCAGGATGATATTGCCAAGAACCGTCTTGTGCTCCAAGAGGAGATCCTTTTGCAACATATAACTCACGCGCCCCTTGGGATTTTCCTCGCCATCAAGGACAATTCGCCCAGACTGGACTTCTAAAATTCCAGCGATTAGGTTAAAGAGGGTGGTCTTTCCTACACCACTTGGACCTAGGATAGAAACCACTTCACCCGAAGCCACCTGCAGGTTGATATCTTCTAAAATCTTTTCATCGCCATAGGCATAGCTGACGTGTTCTAGTCTAATTTCTGTCATTATTTTACAAATTCATTAGTGAAACCTTTGTCTGTCAAGTCTTCTTTAAGGATACCATTTTCTTTATCCCATTTGTAGAAGGCATTCCAACGTTCAGCGTCAAATTGTCCCCATTTTTCCTTGTCGCTTGCATATTCTTTTGACAAGTATTTTTGAGATTCGATGACAAAGTCACGTTTTTCCTTGAGTTCAGGTGCATTCTTGATGAGGATATCTGCAGCCTCTTCTGGATGCTCCATGGCATATTGGTAGCCTTTTTTGATGGCTTGGATGACTTTACGAGCTTCTTCCTTGTTGTCTTTTAGATAGTCATTGTTTGCGATGATAACGGGTGAGTAGTAGTCAAACTCCTTGACATAGTCTTTCAAGTACATGAAGTTAGCATCTACGCCTTGCGATTTGGCAAGGATACCATCCCAACCGTAGTAAATCCAAGCGGTGTCAAAGACGCCATTGGCAATCGGTGTAATCGAGTTTGAGTCGTTGTTTGGTACTTTTTCGACCTTCTCAAAGTCTCCGCCTTGTGATTCTACCAAGGTTTTCAACATAGCAAGCTCCGTTGGGTCATTCCAGGTTCCGTATTTCTTGCCAACCAAGTCTTTTGGACTGGTTACATTATCAGATTTACGAGAGATGATTCCAGATGTATTGTGCTCAACGATCGCTGCTACGGCAGTGATACCTGCCCCTTTTTCCAATTTCTTAGCCATGTAGTCTTGGAAATAGATAGCAAATGGTGCCTTGCCATTGATTACCAAGTCAGATGAGCTTTCTTCAGGCGGCAATTTCAAGTCAACATCCACTCCAGCTTCCTTGAAATAGCCTTTCTCCTTAGCCACATAAAGTCCTGTGTGGTTGGTATTTGGCGTCCAGTCTAGGATAAAGTCAATCTTCTTAACTTCTGCTTCTTTGTTGTCCTTAGAAGCAGTTCCTTGGCCACAGGCCACCAGCACGACAGCTACAAAAGCTGTTACAAGCGTTAAAAACACTTTCCATGTTTTCTTCATTTTCATTTCCTCTTTTCTTTTTCAAAAACGCTCTATTTTAAGTACGTTTCCATTTAATCACATATTTTTCACTGATATCGACCAGTTTCATACCCAAAAGACTGATAATCGACACCAGAATAATAATCGCAAACATGGTATCATACTGAAACAGTTTCTTGGACTGAATCATATAAACACCAAGACCTTCAAAACCTCCCAACCACTCAGACACCACGGTTGTGATAAAGGCGTAGGAGACACTGACCCTCAGACCTGCATAAAAGTAAGGCAGACTGACAGGGATTTTAAAATGCCACAGGATTTGCCAAGGATTTGCACGCATCAGACTAAACAAGGTTAGCATATCCTTATCACAATGCCTAAATCCATCCAAAATACTGACGATGATAGGGAAGGTTGTCGTCAGGATAATCAAGACAATCTTGGGCAAAATCCCATAGCCTAGCCACAAGACCAAGATAGGCGCTATGGCAATGGTCGGAATGGTCTGAACAACCACCATCATAGGATAAATCAAGTCATTGAGCCAAGTCAGACTATCCATGAGCACCGCCATAAGACAGGCAATCAAGACTCCTAGAACTAGACCTAGTAAAGCCACTCTCAAGGTCGCCCAGCTATGGTACCAGAGAAATTCTCTGTCACGAACAAAGGACTGGAGAATCTCAAGAGGAGTTGGCAGGATAAACTTGGGTAAAAGTTTGAATATGCCCGCTAACTGCCAGATTGACAAGACTCCTAGAAAACCCAATAGACTAATGTGTCGTCTCAGTATACTTTTCAAGTTTGTCATCAATACTTAAAATCTCTCCTACATTTATTTTGACATTGGCAAAGACATTATCTGCCTCCTGCCCGGCCACTTCAAGCGCTTCTTTGAGAATGCGCATGAGCTCATCCAACTCCCCTTCCAAGACCGTTTCAAAGGGTGTCACCACCATAGTCACGGACTGAGCTTGCAGATAAGCAATCACTTGATCGATAATAGCAATTCGATCAATCCCCTGTGATAGGGGCAAGACTTGCAAGGCAATGCTTGCTTTCATAAAATCCTCCTCTTCTCGGCTTTCCTTTTGAACAAAAAGAAAAACCTTTGCCATATATGGAAAAGGTGCAGAATTCGGCTAAGTATCGTTCCCTACGCTGGCATTACCCAGATCAGGTGCGGTCGAAGTTTAACACTTCCTCTCAGACTGTACACAGACTCCCATATCTTATATGGAATATAGTAACGCAAATGCAAGGAAAAGTCAAGGAAACTGCTTACAGAAAACTATGAAAAAGAGTTTGAAGACAAATGCTTCAAACTCTATCATAGCTTTCTTATTTAGCCTCGTACCAGGTTGCCCCTTCATTCTCATCAGCAATGAGTGGGACACTAAGCTGGATGGCTTCTTCCATGGTTTGTTTCACTAGTACTTTGACAGCTGCTAGTTCTGATTTCGGAACCTCAAGGACGATTTCATCATGCACTTGCAAGAGCATCTTGGTCTGATAACCACCCTCAACCAGAGCTTTGTCTAGCTGAATCATAGCAATTTTGAGAATATCTGCTGCCGAACCCTGAATAGGGGAGTTAATGGCAGTTCGCTCTGCAAAACCACGAATGTTAAAGTTGCGCGAATTGATATCTGGTAGCTCTCGACGACGCTTGAAGAGGGTCTCTACATATCCCTTGTCACGCGCTTCACGTACCACTTCTTCCATATAGTTTTTAATCCCAGGAAAACGCTCAAAGTAGGTATCAATGTAGGCTTTGGCCTTCTTACGACTAATACCAAGATTGTTCGCCAAACCAAAATCTGAAATCCCGTAAACCACTCCAAAGTTGACAGCCTTGGCATTGCGACGGTCGTTTGGCGTCACATCCTCAGGACGTTCAATTTCAAAGACACGCATAGCTGTCGAAGTATGGATATCTGCTCCCTCTTGGAAGGCCTTGATTAAGTGCTCATCCTTAGAGATATGCGCCAAAACGCGCAACTCAATCTGTGAATAGTCGGAGCTAAGAAGGACACTATCCTCCCACTCTGGCACAAAAGCCTTACGAATGAGGCGACCTTGTTCCAAGCGAACAGGGATATTTTGCAAGTTTGGATCTACACTAGACAAACGCCCAGTCTGAGTCAAATCTTGCACATAGCGCGTGTGGATCTTGCCATCATCTAAAATCCAATCCTGCAAGCCAACCACGTAAGTCGATTGAATCTTAGCAATCTGACGGTAGTCTAGAATTTTTTTGACAATCGGTGCAATAGGAGCCAGACGCTCCAGCACATCCACTGCTGTCGAGTAACCTGTCTTGGTTTTCTTGGTGTATTCTAGAGGAAGTCCCAGTTTTTCAAAGAGAAGTACGCCCAACTGTTTAGGTGAGTTGATATTAAATTCCTCACCAGCCAGCTCATAAATCTCTTGGGTGAGTCGCTCAATGACAATCTCATTTTCAGCTTGCATCTCAAGTAGGGTTTCTTTTTTAACCTTGATTCCAGCAATTTCCATCTTGGCAAGGACAAAAGCCAGAGGTTGCTCCATGTCATAGAGAAGATCTAACTGCCCGTGTTCACTGAGTTTTTCAAGCAAAACAGGCTCCGTCTCAACCAATACAGCAACCTTGCGAGTCAAGTGCTCCAAGAATTTCTCTCTCTCAGGGATAGCTTTCTTGACCCCCTTACCGTAGAAGGTCTCATCATCAGCCAAATAAGTCTGGCCATAGAGATTCGCAATGGTTGAAATTTCATTGTTCTCGACAGTAGAGAGGAGGTATTTGGCCAAACGACTGTCAAAAGCAGGGGCCTGCAAATTCAAGCCCAAACGATTTAAAAGAACCTTCGCTTTCTTAAAGTCATACACTTTCAGAGGTGTTTTTTCTAGAAAATTCTTGAGAATCGGCTCCTGCAAGAGCTCAAGTTTGTCTGTAGCGTAAAGTTTATCCCCACAGGACCAGGCAAAACCAACCAAGTCATCTGTATGGTAATTCTCACCAAAAAGCTCAAAGTGGAAGATAGAGTTGGCGCTCAGCATGTCTTGACTGACTTGGTCAACGATAGTGAAATCCAAACTTTCAGGCGCATCCGTTGATGACACATTTAAAGCTTGCTTGAGCTGTTTGAAGCCCATCTCATCGTAGAATTTCCCGAGATTTTCCACATCTGGTCCACTATAAAGCAAATCATCAAGGCCAATCTCAATCGGTGCCTGAGTCTCAATGGTCGCCAAGGTTTTAGACAGGAAGGCTTGTTCCTTGTCATTGATGAGATTTTCCTTCATCTTAGAAGCCTTCATCCCATCGATATTTTCATAAATACCCTCTAACGAACCGTGTTCTAGCAAGAGCTTGATACCCGTCTTTTCACCGATCTTAGTGACACCAGGGATATTATCAGACTTATCCCCCATAAGAGCCTTAAGATCAATGAACTGAGCTGGTGTGAGGCCCATCTTTTCCATGAGATAGTCTGGCGTAAAGGCCTCAAACTCAGCCACACCTTTCTTGGAAATCTCGACCACCGTATGCTCATCCGTCAACTGGATCAAGTCCTTGTCTCCGCTGACAATAGTCACTTCAAAAGAATCCTTCTCAGCCAAGCGACCTAGGGTCCCGATGATATCATCTGCTTCATACTGGGCCAACTCATAGTGGCGAATCCCAAGATGATCTAGCAACTCACGAATGAAGGGAAATTGCTCACGAAACTCATCTGGAGTTTTAGCACGACCACCCTTGTAGTCTGCATACATCTCTGTACGGAAAGTCGTCTTACCTGCATCAAAAGCTACCAAAACATGACTGGGCTCAACACGCTCCAAGACGTGATTCAACATGAGTTGAAAGCCATAGATTGCATTGGTATGAAGGCCATTAGCATTTTTAAAACGATCCAACTGCTGATAGAGCGCAAAAAAAGCTCGAAAAGCAACTGAAGATCCATCAATTAATAATAATTTTTTCTTGTCCATACACCCATTATAAAGGAAAGCAGGGAAAAATACCATCGGAAAGAATAGGCAAATGGTAGTGAAGCCCTCTTTTTTATATTCTTTCTAGATTCTAGCTCCGTTACTATCCACTCGATAGCCATCCACAGTGGTATTCACTGCTAAAGCCCCTGAAGCATTGACGTAGTAATACTTTCCTCCTACTTGGAACCACTGGCTAGACTTCATAGCCCCTGAACTCTCCAAATAATACCATGTTCCATTTTCCTTTAGCCATCCTGTCTGCATCTCCCCTGATGCCTTTAGATAGTACCAATGCAAACCATCCTTCACCCAACCTGTTGACATGGTTCCATTGTCTTTAAAGTGATACCAACTGCCATTTATTTTCTTCCAACCAGTTGCGAGTTTCCCGTTCTCACGGTAATTCCAACTCCCTCCTTCTTTTTTCCAGCCTTTTTCTGTATTGCTTAGCTCTGCATACTGCACATATCTTCTAGAACCGCTATAAGACAAATAACCGAGCCACTTATAACCATCCTTTTCAAGAACTTGATCATAACTCACACTCTCACCAGCATAATAGTAGTCAATAACTTGTCCTGTGCTTGCTGGCTGGTCCATAATTGGCAATTTCCCCGTGAACACTATTGTCCCACTGGACGGAAGCTCTGAGCTACGAGCACCCTCACTCGCACCATGGCTAGCGGATAAATCCTTGAAATGAATAAAACCCGTCATCGAACTAGCCTTGACTTTTCGACGGTTATACTTTTCTCGAACCCCATAATTATACTCTTCGATCTCAATCGTATCCCCTGATACATGAGATACCCAGGCAACATGCCCATAGTAACCTTCTGTCGACCAGGCAATAGATCCAACTTCTGGCTTCGTATCCACACGGTAGCCTTCTCGCCTTGCACGATGACCCCATTCATTTGCATTTCCATAGGCAGGAGGAATCTCAAAGCCATTTACACTACTCAAACGAAAGGCCGCAAAAGAGGTACACTGGCGAGAATACATCCGCCACTGATCGATTTCAACACTACCATTTTTGTAGTGAAGCGGATAGTCATCTCCACGCGCTACACTGTCGGCCTGAACTGATTCCCCACCAAACAAAAAGGTACTTGTAACAAACAAAGTAGCCAGCCCTACACTCAACTGAGTACATCTACTCTTCTTAACTCCTGATTTTAAAAACGTCATTCATTCTCCTTAATAATATAAATTTCCGAGGTTCCCCTCGTTTATACTATTCGGGAGAAAAAGAAAAAAGTGAGTAAAGCTCACTTCATTTTAGGATTCTTAGTCTAGATAGCGAATCAAGTTCTTTTCTGTCAAGATATCTGAGTAGGTGAAGGATTCAACGTAGACATTGGCTTGTTTGTCTCCCTCAACATCCCCAAATTCAACGATAAATAAAGATGGATAAACCTCAATTAACTTACCTAGTCTGTTTTTTTGGCGCTTACGGCCATTCTCCAAAGTCATTTCAACGACTTGTCCCTCATGTGCCTTGATTTCTTCTTTGATTTTTTTCATCTTGGCTACATCTGTAAATGCATCTGACATCTTATGCCTCCCTCTTTGAGATACTTGAAAATTTATTGTATTCTTTTTGGAAAATCAATTCCACCGTTCCACGAGCTCCACTACGGTTTTTCTCGATGATAACCTCAACCTTGTTATTTGGAATTCCTTCCTCTTCTTCACCCGCACGATCGTAGTAGTCGTCACGGTATAGAAAAGCTACGATATCCGCATCCTGCTCGATAGAACCCGATTCACGAATATCAGACAAGACTGGTCTCTTATCCTGACGCTGTTCCACTCCACGAGATAACTGACTAAGAGCAATGACTGGAACTTTCAATTCCTTGGCTAGAATTTTTAACTGACGAGAAATTTCAGAAACTTCTTGTTGGCGGTTCTCACGACCAGTCCCTGTAATAAGCTGTAGGTAGTCTATCAAAATCAATCCTAGATTGCCCGTTTCTTGAGCCAGTTTGCGTGACCGCGAACGAATTTCCGTGATCCGAATCCCTGGCGTATCATCGATATAGATACTCGCGTTGGCTAGGTTCCCTTGAGCAATGGTATACTTTTGCCACTCCTCATCAGTCAATTGACCCGTACGGATAGAATGAGACTCCACCAAGCCTTCGGCCGCCAACATACGGTCTACTAGACTTTCCGCACCCATTTCCAGCGAAAAGATAGCAACCGTCTTGTCCAACTTAGTCCCAATGTTCTGAGCAATGTTCAAAGCAAAGGCCGTCTTACCAACTGCTGGTCGCGCCGCTAGAATAATTAATTCCTCCTCATGGAGACCTGTCGTCATATGGTCCAAATCACGGTAACCCGTTGCAATACCAGTGATATCCGTTGTTTGTTGTGACCGAACTTCTAGGTTCCCAAAGTTGATATTTAGAATATCTCGGATGTTCTTGAACCCACTACGATTGGCGTTTTCGCTAACATCAATGAGTCCCTTTTCAGCCTGAGCGATGATTTCATCTGCAGGCTTAGAAGCCTCATAGGCTTGGTTGACAGACTCTGTCAACTTGGAAATCAAGCGACGTAGCATAGCCTTTTCCGCTACAATTTTAGCATAATATTCCGCATTCGCTGAAGTTGGTACTGAGTTGACAATTTCAACAAGATAAGACAAGCCACCAATATTTTGGAGATCCCCTTGGCTATCCAAAATCGTTCGAACCGTCGTCGCATCAATCGCTTCCCCACGATCCGACAAATCTACCATCGCTTGGAAAATCAACCGATGAGCATACTTAAAGAAGTCACGAGAATCAATGTATTCTCGGACAAAAACGAGCTTACTCTCATCTATAAAAATAGCCCCCAGAACAGATTGTTCTGCTAAAATATCCTGAGGTTGAACTCGCAGTTCCTCTACTTCTGCCATCCGACTTTCCTTCCTTTTACAATCTTGTCAAGAAGTTGTAAACTTAGCCTTCTTTTACACGAAGATTGATGACACTTGTAACATCTTGATAGATCTTCACTGGTACATCAATCAAACCTACTGCTCGAATTGGTGCTTGCACTTGAATATTGCGTTTGTCAATCTTAATACCAAACTGCTTTTGCAATTCTTCTGCAATTTTCTTGTTAGTGATGGAACCAAATGTACGGCCATCTGGTCCAACCTTTTCAACAAACTCTACAACTGTTTCTTCTGCCTCAAGCTTAGCCTTGATGGCTTTTGCTTCAGCAATCATTTCAGCATAAGCCTTTTCTTCTGATTTTTGTTTTCCACGCAACTCACCCACTGCTTGAGCAGTTGCTTCCTTGGCCAAATTCTTTTTAATCAGGAAGTTTTGAGCGTAGCCAGTTGGCATTTCCTTAATTTCGCCTTTCTTCCCTTTTCCTTTAACATCTGCTAAAAAGATTACTTTCATTCTTCTTTCTCCTTTTCCTTTAGTTCTTCCAAGATTAGTTGAGTCAATTTTTCTCCCGCTTCCGACAAACTCATATCCTCGATTTGCGCAGCTGCTAGATTAAAGTGACCTCCACCACCCAGCTCTTCCATAATGCGTTGCACATTGATTTTACTACGACTTCGAGCCGAGATAGAGATAAATCCTTGTGTATTTTTTGCCAGAACGAAACTAGCCTCAATGCCGGACATAGCTAACATAGCATCAGCAGCCTTACTAATAACAACGGTGTCATAAGTGGTTGAGTCCTTAGCTTGGGCAATCAAGATATCTGAACCTAACTTACGACCTTGTAAAATGAGTTCATTTACCTCACGATACTCTTCAAAATCTGTCGCAGCAATCTCCTGAATAGCAATACTGTCACTTCCCCGTGTTCTCAGGTAGCTAGCCACATCAAAGGTTCGGCTCGTCACGCGAGATGTGAAATTCTTGGTATCCAGCATCATACCAGCCATCAAAACACTGGCCTGCATACGACTCAAACGATTTTTCTTAGAATTTTGGAACTGAATCAATTCTGTGACCAGCTCACTGGCACTACTTGCTCCACTTTCAATATAGGTGATGACTGCATTCTCAGGGAAATCCTGATCACGTCTATGATGGTCAATAACAATAGTTTGAGTGAACAAATCATAAAAATCTTTTGACAAGGTTAAAGCCGTCTTGGAATGATCCACCAGAATCAATAATGAACGGTTTGTAACTAGCTTCATCGCATCTGTAAGAGATAAAAGTTTCGTGACATCTTCCTTCTTCAAGAACTGAATAGCACGTTCGATATCTGCTGGCATATGGTCTGCATCGTAGACAGCATAACTGTTCTCAATAATATTACTTGCAAACAACTGCATACCAACAGCAGAGCCCAAAGCATCCATATCTAGATTTTTATGACCGACTACAAAAACTTGGTCAACACTTCGAATCTTATCAGAAATGGCTGTCATCATGGCTCTGGTACGTGTACGAGTACGTTTGATAGATGCAGCAGTTCCTCCACCAAAGTAGACAGGATTCTTGGTTTCGTTATTTTCCTTGACCACCACCTGGTCACCACCACGAACTTCTGCTAAGTTCAAGTTGAGCAAGGCAATTTTCCCTATCTCTTCATGATTTCCATCACCATAAGAAAATCCCATACTTAAGGTTAGGGCCAGTTGCCTCTGTTTTGATTCTTCTCGGAAACTATCAATAACAGAGAATTTATCATTCATCAATTCCTCGAGTACTGTGTAATCTGTGAATAAATAAAAACGATCCATCCCCACACGGCGAGAAAACATAGCATACTTACTAGCAAATTCTGAAACAAAATTAGCTACAAAGCTATTGATATGGCTGATATCAGAGTCAGACGTCGCATCCTCCAAATCATCGTAATTATCCACTGAGATGACCCCAATGACTGGACGACTAGTTACCAATTCGACAGTCGCTTCGTACTCCCCAGAAACATCAAAGAAATACAAAACACCCGAAGCCTTGTCCATATGAACAGCATACCGTGTTTCGCCCAAGGTAGCATACGAACCAGGATTCCCAACAGAAGCCTTGATGATGGTTTGAATTAATTCAACATCAATTTCCCCTTCTTCATTCGTCAAAATCAGCTCAGCATAGGGATTAAACCATTCCACTTCGCCACTAGATAAGTCTAATTTCAGGACTCCCACCGGCATTTGATCAAGCAAAGTACTCAAGCTATTTTCAGCTTGATGATTTACGTATTGGATTTGTTCAATTTCGCTCTTTTCATACTGTTTTTTTTGCCAGACAAATAAAAGCAGATAAAGAAGTACAAATAAAAACAAGACACTGATTGTTACAACATTATTTTGTGAAAAAATAATCAGCATTGTTAAGGTTCCGAAAGTTGCAATCCCTAGTAGAATCGCAGAATTCGGAGTTAAATTATTTTTTTTCATTCTAAACCTCTTGCGCATTATTATATCACAAATGCCCTTAAAAAGCGACCTTTAAAGAGAAAGCACTGCTTTTATTATAGTAAGATACTCTTAAAGAAACCATACATAAAAAAGGAGAGCAAATGCCTCGCTCTCCTTTTTCCACATCAGTGCAGAATCTTCCGCCTAGATTACGTTATTCACCTAATTCTAGTCGAATGTCTTGTAGGCGCTCTTGCGCCTGTTTCACAATTGATTCTAAAATAGACTTACATGGTTTGATGTCTTTCACCAAACCTGCAATTTGTCCGCTCATCATTGAACCATGAACTGTATCACCTTCATAGACAGCCTTAGATAGGGAACCAATCGTAATTTCTTCCAGTTCCTCTCGGTTTGTACCTTTCTGCTCTAATTCAATATAGTGATCTGTCATCTCATTGCGAATACAACGAACTGGCGCTCCCGCGATGCGACCTGTAACCGCAGTCGCTGTATCACTTGCCGCCAAAATAGCTTCTTTATAGGCTGGAGAAATTGGACATTCTTCTGAAGCAAGAAAAACTGTTCCCATTTGAACTCCTTGTGCACCTAGGGCAATCGCAGCAGCCAGCCCTCGGCCATCTGCCACACCTCCGGCAGCAATGACCGGAATTGATACCGCATCAACGATTTGCGGGATAAGAGCCATTGTATTGGTCTCTCCGATATGCCCACCAGCTTCTGAACCCTCAGCGATTACAGCATCAACTCCCAATTCTTCCATTTTTTGAGCATGCTTGACACTGGCAATAACTGGAATAACCTTGATTCCTGCTTCTTTCAAGTAAGGCATGATATGCTTAGGTGTTCCTGCACCTGTAGTTACCACCGGAACCTTTTCTTCGATGATAACAGTCACAATATCCTTGATGTTTTTCATCATCAACATAATATTGACACCAAAAGGCTTATCTGTCAACTTTCTCAATTCACGAATTTCTTCTCGCAACTGCTCTCCAGTCATACCACCTGACGCAATAATTCCTAATCCTCCAGCCTCAGAAACAGCTGCTGCTAGTTGATAGTGGGAGATTTGAGCCATGGCCCCTTGGAAAATTGGATATTGAATCTGTAAAAGTTTTGTAATTGACATATGAGTCCTCCTTTTATTTTCTGTTGATTCTTGTTGGCAAATGGATGCATAGTGCACCAATATCCCCGTCAACAAGAAAATGTTACATTTGTCTCCTCATATTCTGTTATCCTAAAAAATCTGGCTTACGATCCTGCTGATCTGTAAAAGGAATAAGTGGGGGGCGAGAACGTAGAACATAATCTACAAATTCCTTCCCATCCTTGTCAAACTCTACCACCGCGAAAAATTGATCATGATAAAAGAAAAACTTGTAATGATTCTCAAAAGCCTGACGCAACCATTTCTCTTTGGCTAAAATGGATTTCATAGGATAATCATCAACTGCTGGAACCCAGAGAGGATTTCGATGAACATGTGATAACATCAAGTCCCCCATATGGATCATCGTATCTTTCCCCTGTTTGAGCAAGATAATACTGTGGCCATTGCTGTGACCACTTGTGTGAATCATTTGGATTTCTGGAATGACATTGATATACTCTGAGAAAGTCGTCACCTGATCTTGAATCGGTTCCCAATTCTCTCTCAGATAAGTTCCTCGTGTTCGATTATTAGGGTTTCTCATCTCATACCATTCGACATCATTCACAATAATCTTGGCGTTTGGATACTTGGAAACCAACTCTCCTTGATCATTCACACGCGTCAAGCCACCAGAATGATCATGATGCATATGTGTCATCAGCACGATGTCAATATCTTCAGGCGATAGTCCTAAAAGAGATAAACTTTCTTCTACCCGACTTTCAGTTAAGATTCCTAAGTTGCGCCTTTGTTTATCAGATAATTTTGCTGTATCAAAACTTGCATCTATCAAGTAATTTTTACCCTTGTACTGGATCAAAATAGGATCCGTCAATTCTGCCATCATATTAGCATCATTTGTTGGGTAGTAACGAGACCACACAACTTTCGGAACCGGACCAAAAAGAGTCCCTGCATCCGTCAATTTATCGGCTCCACGTAGCCATGTCAGTTTCATATCATGAAATTGATATTCCTGTAAGGTGAGTTCTGCCATGCTTTACTCCTTTATCCATTGGGCTGCTATTCTTTTACGAATCGAATCCCCAGATTTTCCATAGATTTCAATCGTTTTGGCATCCTTTAGATAACGGTCTATGGGGATGTCATCCAAGGTTTGAAGAGGTCCAATTAATCTAATAATTTCCTCAGAAATCTCAATTGCTACTTTTGTCGTATAAAGTTTTATCTGAGATACAAAGAGAGAATCCGCCTTCATCCTATCCTTGTAGGAAGCAAAGTAAGATTCAGCCGCACACAGCTTAGTATACAAGTCTGCGAATTGATGTTGATAGACTGTCGCATCGATTAATGGTTTCCCAAATCTTCTTTTGACCTTTACAAAAGCCAGACCTGTTTCAAAAGCTCCCTCAGAGATACCAATAGAGATTGCGCTTAATCCTAGCTGTAATTTTTTGATAATATCATTTAACTGAGTTTCCCCATTTAGCGTCAATCCTAGCAGACTATCTTCTGGCAATATGACCTGATCAAAAGTTACCGAATTCACAGGCAAACCCTGTAAACCAGGTTTTGCAATATCATCTCCAAAAGCAACTCCCGGTCGAGTCGTATCAACAATGAAAAATCCGTATCCATCTTCTCCGTTAGCTTCCTGAACCTTGGCTAAGATTAACAAAATATCTGTATAGCGGCAATTTGATACAATTGACTTCTTCCCAGTTAAAGACCAACCTGTTTCTGTTTTCCTTGCAGTTGTTGCAATAACCTCCAAGCTGTCCATCAATTTTCCTTCAGAAAATCCCAAGCCAGCTAAGATTTCTCCCCTTACTAATGGTTCTACATAACGCGATTTTTGTTCCTGACTCCCATATCGTAAAATAGGATAGATACCATAACATGCCTGAGTTAGTAGAACAGCAGAAAAAGCAGGAAAATCTTTTGAAATCAAGCGAATAAAGGTTAAAAACTCGGTTCTCAAAACAGAATCTTGACTATCTAAAAGCAAGGAAAAGATATCAAATTGCTCAATAAACTGATAAAGCAATTCTCTAGGGAACTGTTGTTCATCCTCATGAGACTTAAGATAGTCCCGAATCAACACTTTCACATCTGCCTTCAATTCTCGTGCCAGCACGTCATTATAGGTCATCGCATTCACCTCATCTTAGTTGTCAGAAAACGGTTGGTAATAATCTTTCAACAATTCTTCATACACATAAGACTCTACTTCATTGTAGGAGTTTTTATAGGGTCTACAAAACCAAATATTAAATGGAATCGGATCTTTGAATCTAACCGCCTTAAAACGACTCTTATCCACAAAATATTCAACCGGCCTTGGCAAAAGGGCAATCAAATCTGTCTGATGAGTTGATTCAACTAGGAAGTCCCAAGTAGAGGAAAGATAAGCAAATTTAGCCTCAATTCGTTGTGAACGAAGTTTTTCTGTCACTAAATCATAAGTCGTAAATGTTTTGTTGAAGGTTGCCAATTCATAACCAGCAATATCAGACCATTCCAACAAGCTTTTCTGAGCCAACGGATGATCCTTATCCATATAAGCAACGTATTCATCCAATTGAATGATATGTTGTTCATATTTTTTAGCATCCAGGCTCGTAGGCTCTATCAGAATAGAGAGATTCAAATCTCCATCAACCATTTTTTGACGAATTTCCTTCCCTCCACCTTCCGTAACCTGGATATGGATATGAGGATTATTTTTCAGAAAATGAGGCAAGGCACTAGCAAAATAAACTCGTAAAATCAAGGACGGAATACCAAAATTAATGGTGCCTTTTTGCTTTTGAGCTTCTATATGGATCATGGAAAGCATTTCTTCATGTCGATTCACAATCTCGGTCGCATAACGATAAATTTTGCGTCCCGCCTCTGTTAAACTTTCTAATCTTCCATTCTTGCGATTGAATAATTGAACCCCTTCAGCTGCTTCAAAATTTGTCACAAATTGACTCAAGGCTGATTGACTAATGTGAATCTTCTTTGCAGCAATGGAAAGGTTGCATCCGCATTCTATGATATTGATGAAATAGTTCATTTGGATAATATCCACTTACCCATCACCTAGCTTTCCTTCACTATTTTAGTAAGTCAATTAGACAACTATTCTAGTGTTTGATAGTTGTCTACTGACTTTTTATCGAAATAACATTTCGAATACTTCATTTTAACGCTGTATATAAAGCGCTTACAATACTATCTGGTTTATATCATAACACACTAAGTAGAAAATAGCTCTTTTTTTGCTTAAATCGGCATTGTTTTCAGGTCTTCTGAGACAATGACTTCCCCAGCTGTTTTTTCAAGAACTTCTTCTAATGTCACACCAGGAGCCAGCTCTTTCAACAGGAATTTACCATCTTTGAATCCAAAAACAGCTAATTCTGTGATGACAAGATCCAATACTCCTTTAGCTGAAAGTGGCAAGGTACATTCTTTCAACAACTTAGATTCCCCATCAGCAGTTGTATGTTGGATAGCCCCGATTACGCGCTTAGCTCCTACCAATAAGTCCATTGCGCCACCCATACCAGGAGCAAATTTCCCTGGGATAATCCAGTTCGCAATGCTTCCATCTTGGCTGACTTCAAGAGCTCCAAGAACGGTTGCATCCACGTGTCCACCACGAATAATGGCAAAGGAAGTTTGTAGATCAAACAAGGCTGCTCCTGGCAACAATGTAATAGGAGCTCCACCAGAGTTCGCTAAATTGGCATTATAGTTGTCCTTGGTAGGTGTTTCCCCAAATCGAAGAGCGCCATTTTCTGCCTGTAAAATAACATTTACACCTTCAGGAATGTAATCAGCAGAGGCATTTGGAATCCCAAAACCAAGATTGACCACATCTCCATCTTTAAATTCAAGTGCTACACGTCTTGCGATAATCTCTTTTGCTTTCATTTTACTTCACCCCCGCCAGTTTCTTTGTCTCTGTCCACAGATCTCCCATCATCTGATGATGCTCTTGTGGTGTCAATCCTTGAACGACATAGTCAACTAGGATACCAGGGATGTAAATATCATTTGGATCAATTTCTCCGACTTCAACCAATTCGTTTGTCTCAACAATAACTGTGTCAGCTGCTAGAGCGAGTTGAAGGGAGATGTTTTTAGTAGTCCCATCCAGATAAAGGTTGCCATACTTATCCGCCTTTGTAGCTTTAATCAAGGCAACATCAATCTTCAATGGATCATAAATCAAATATTCTTTTCCATTTCGAGTCACTTTTTCGTGTTCATCTTCAAGAATTGTTCCTACACCTGTTGGTGTTAAGACTGCTCCAAGGCCAGCGCCCGCAGCATGCAAGCGTTCTACGACAGTTCCCATCGGAGTGAACTCCACTTTCATGGCTCCCGAGAAATAATCATGCTGAGCAGCAGCGGATGTCCCTACATGGGCTGCAATGTACTTTGTAACCTGATGGTTTTCACAAAGTCGACCAACTCCAACTTCCTTACCGGGTTGAGAGGTTACAACAGACACCAAGGTCAAATCTTGCTGGTTTTGACGAACCAGTTCCTCAATTAACTCTAGTGGCTCTCCCACTCCGAGAAAACCAGAAATACCAACTTTATCTCCTGAATGAATCAAGGAAATAGCTTCAGACAATGTTACAACTTTCATAACCTATCTCCTCTCTTATTTACGTTGAAAGACAGCTTTGCGTTTTTCAACAAAAGCGCGCATTCCTTCTACCTTATCTTCTGTTGAGAAGAGTAGAGCTTCCGCTTCTGTTTCCAAACGAATAGCATTTTTCAGAGGGAGTTCTGAGCCAACTTGGATAATATGTTTAGCTTTTTCAACTGCTAGCGGTGCATTTTTCATAATCGCTCCTGCCAGCTCTTCTGCCGCAGGCAATAGTTCTTCTGCTGCTACCAACTTGTTAAGAATTCCAAGATCATATGCTTCTTGTCCGTTAACCATTCTAGCAGTAAAGATTAATTCCTTTGTTTTGCTAGTACCAATCAAACGAGACATTCTTTGAGTACCTGCAAAACCAGGAATGATTCCCAAGCCAACTTCAGGGAAACCAACCATTGTCTTGTCATAGCCGATTCGGATATCAGTTGAAAGAGCTAATTCTAGACCGCCTCCCAAAGCATACCCATTCAATACTGAAATAGTTGGTTGAGTCAATTCAGATAAACGGGTAAAGGTGTCGTTCGCATAGGTCATGTATTCATGAGCCTGAATTGGAGACATTTGGTCCATCTCTTTAATGTCTGCTCCAGCGACAAATGCTTTTTCCCCTTGACCAGTCACGATGACAACACGAATGTCCTCGCTAGCTTCAATTTGGTCTAAAACGAGATTCAAATCCTTTAAGACTTCTGAACTTAAAGCGTTCAAAGCCGATGGACGGTTAATTGTTAGATAGCCAAGACCATTCTTAACCTCTAATAAAACAGTTTTACTCATTGTTTTGCTCCTACTTGATTTATTTTGAGTACAGAGTACAGCGTCAACAAATACCAACACAAAATGTAAGAGCTTACATTTTTATCATAATCCTTTTTTCCCTATCCGTCTACTTAATCTTTATTTATAGACCTATAAGTCCATCTTATAGAATAGAGCCATTCAATCTATCCTCAAAGTCTTAGGAAAAGCAAAAATACCTTATCAGGCACTTTCGGAGAAAGACACTTGATAAGGTATGTAACTATGAGATCGGATCAATATCTCATTTTGTAATCGTAATATTGAAAAAGAGGAAATGACGTTCAGTTTTCTAATAACTAACGTTCAACGATGAGGGCTGTTCCCATCCCTCCTCCGATACAGAGAGTAGCTAAACCAGTTTTAGCATCACGTTTCATCATCTCATGTACCAGAGTCACTAGGATACGGCAACCTGAAGCTCCAATTGGGTGACCAAGAGCAATCGCGCCACCATTGACATTGACAATATCAGTATTGAAACCAAGTGTTTTCCCAACCGCACAAGCCTGAGCAGCAAAGGCTTCATTTGACTCGATCAAGTCAAGATCATCAACTGTCAAATTACCTTTTTCAAGAGCTTTACGGGTCGCATAAATCGGTCCACATCCCATAATCTTAGGATCCAAACCTGCACTTGCATACGAACGAATGCGCGCAATGACTGGAAGTCCTAATTCTTCAGCTTTTTCAGCACTCATGACCAAGACAGCCGCCGCTCCGTCATTGATACCTGAGGCATTTCCCGCTGTAACAGAACCGTCTTTTTTGAAAACAGGTCGTAGCTTAGACAGACTCTCCAAGCTAGCATCTTTTCTAGGAAATTCATCTGTATCAAAGACGATAGGATCGCCTTTACGTTGAGGAATAACCACCGGAACAATCTCTTCCTTAAAGCGTCCAGATTCTATAGCCGCCACTGCTCGTTTTTGTGATTCCAAAGCAAGCGCATCTTGATCATCTCGGCTAATACCATATTCTTCTGCCACATTCTCAGCTGTAATCCCCATATGGTATTCGTTAAAGGCATCAGACAAACCGTCCTTAATCATGGTATCTACCACTTTCGAATCTCCCATACGACCACCCCAACGGAAACTTGGCAAAACGTATGGCGCCTGACTCATGTTTTCTGCACCACCAGCTACGATAATATCTGCATCGCCGCATCGAATCGCTTGAGCAGCCAACTGCACTGCCTTCAAACCGGAACCACAAACCTTGTTGATAGTAAAGGCTGGTGTAAATTCAGGGAGTCCTGCGTGAATGCTCATTTGACGAGCTACGTTTTGACCTAAACCTGCGCCTAGGACATTCCCCATAATCACTTCATCTACCTGCTCTGGTTTAATATTCGCTTTTTCCAAAGCACTCTTAATTACCAAAGATCCCAAATCAACAGCAGAAACATTCTTCAAGCTCCCGCCAAAGGAACCTAAAGGTGTTCGCACTGCCGAAACAATAACTACGTCTTTCATGACTACCTCCATCAGTGTCTAGTAAGTAAAGAAACCTTCTTTTGTCTTCCGTCCCAATTTTCCTGCTTCGACCATTTTCTTAAGAAGAGGGGCAGGACGGTATTTTTGATCACCAAACCCTTGGTTTAGGACGCCCATAATAGCCAAACAAACATCCAACCCAATCAAGTCAGCAAGAGCCAAAGGTCCAATAGGATGATTTGCACCAAGTTTCATCGCTTCATCGATTTCTTCGGCACTAGCCACTCCTTCACCTAGAATGTAAATGGCTTCATTGATCATAGGAATCAAAATTCTGTTCACAACAAAACCATAAGAATCTTTAACATCAACTGGTGTTTTACCAATTTTCACTGTCAATTCACGAACCGCCTGAACCACTTCTTCTGAAGTCTGCAAGGCCTTAATAACCTCTACAAGTTTCATGATTGGGGCAGGATTAAAGAAGTGCATTCCAATCACGCGCTCCTGATGTTTAGTAGCAGCAGCTATATCCGTGATTGACAAAGAGGATGTGTTTGATGCTAAGATAGTTTTAGGATCTGTCAATTCATCCAATTGTTTGAAAATATTCAACTTAATCTCACGATTCTCAGTTGCAGCTTCAATCACCAATTGGACTTTTTTCGCATCTTCATATGAAACAGATGGAAGCAAATTGGCTAATACCTGATCCTTCTCATCCGCAGACATCCGTCCTTTTTCAACTGAACGTTCCAATTGTTTTGTGATATTATTCAAGCCTCTTTGAACAAATTCTTCTTTAATATCGTTTAAGTAAACTGTAAAACCAGCCTGAGCAAATACTTGAGCAATTCCGCTTCCCATTTGACCAGAACCAATAATCATCACCTTAGATATCATTATTTTCTCCTTCTTATTTTACAAAAATCCAGTGCATGAAGCAAGGACGATTGAACAGAAATCCTTCAATCGCCCTTCTGACATTAAACAAAGGCACCTAGTCCAGTAATCTCACGACCAACAATCAAGGCATTCACTTCGTGTGAACCTTCATAGGTATAGATTGATTCAGCATCTGCAAAGAAACGAGCAACGTCTGTCTCAAGTGTAATACCATTACCTCCGCAAGTTTCACGAGCAAGGGCAACTGTTTCGCGCATCACCAAGGAATTGTGCATCTTAGCAAGAGCAGAGTTAAGCATCAATTCATTACCTTTCTCTTGCATCTCAGCAATACGAGTTGAATAAGCAATAACTGCTACAGCATTTGCTTGCATACGAGCCAATTTTTCTTGAACAATTTGGAATTTGGCAATTGGACGTTTGAACTGTTCACGATCTTTAGCATATTTAAGAGCTGCTACATAAGATCCACAAGTCACTCCCATAGCAATGTGAGCAACGTCCGCACGAGTGAAGGTCAAGATACGGGCTACATCACCAAAACCATTGATATTTACCAAACGGTCTGAATCTGGAACCTCTACATTCTTCATAGTAATATGGCCATTGCGGACACAACGAAGAGCAATCTTATGTGGGATTGGTTCCGCATGATATCCAGGAGCTCCCTTACGAACGATAAAGCATTTCACCTTGCCATCCGCAACATCACGAGCAAATACAGGAACGACATCCGCAGTATCTGAACCACCAATCCAGCGTTTTTCACCATTTAGAATCCACTTGTCTCCAACACGTTCTGCAGTAGTTGCTAGTCCTCCAGCAATATCAGAACCTGAAAGAGGTTCAGTCAAAGCGAAGCAACCTTGCCAATCAAATGCAGCTAGTTTTGGAAGAAATTCTTTTTGTTGACGCTCATCACCACCCAAGAGAATTGTGTTGTAGCAAAGTCCACCATGAACGGTGTAGAATGTTGCCATAGAAGCATCGAAGCGAGCAAGTTCAAGATACAAGAAAGTAATATAAAGTTCAGATGGTTTCCAGCTACCTTCACGTCCCTCAAACAATTTTGGATTGTTCATAATTTGAGCGCCCTTAGCCACAGCATAGAATTCTTCAAAAGGAAAATCAGGTTTTTCCCAGTATTCATTAATAACCGGACGGAGATGTTTCTCAATCAAACGGCGAGTTTCTTGTAAAACCTCTGCTTCTCCCAAAGTTAGACCATCCGCATAGTGAAAAAGGTCCTCAGGATATAGTTCGCGTAAAATTTCTTCTTTTGTTGCCATAGTCATGACTCCTTTATTTGTTATAAGAGCGCTTACATTTTTGTATTCGCTATTTGTTGACAACCCCATTCTATCCCTTAGGGTATTATTTTGTCTACTTAATAAATATAAACACCCCTATAAGTTCAGATTATAGGGGCTGATTCTGACTGTTTTATCAAGGATTTCCTCGTTTTTCTACTTACTTATAGGCACAAGAAAAAGTGGTTTACAAATCAGTAAACCACTCTTATTAGTTATTTCAATTTTATGATTCTTTTACTTCGAGCAAACCAACTTCACCATCTTCTCGACGATACAAAACATTAGTTGTTTGATCTTCTACATCTACATAGATAAAGAAATCATGTCCCAATAAATCCATTTGAAGAAGCGCTTCTTCTAAATCCATTGGCTTCAAATCAATTTGTTTTGAACGAACGACTTTGGGTTGCACAACATCTGCATCTTCAACTAGAGCATCTGTAAAGAGTTGACTTGTCGCAACTTTATTTTTATTCTTGCGTTCGATTTTAGTCTTATTTTTACGAATCTGACGTTCAATTTTATCTGTTACAAGATCGATAGAACCATACATATCTTGAGAAACATCTTCTGCACGAAGAGTAATAGATCCAAGTGGAATTGTTACTTCAACCTTTGCTGTTTTCTCACGGTAAACTTTCAAATTCACACGTGCATCCAACTCTTGCTCTGGTTGGAAATACTTTTCGATCTTTTCGAGTTTAGAAACTACATAATCACGAATTGCTTCTGTTACTTCTAGGTTTTCACCACGGATACTATATTTAATCATATAAGTACCTTCTTTCTAAACATTTTTGTTTTTCTAACTATATTATAACGCTTTCATTTTCATTTTGCAAATTTTTTCCTCATCTTACAAGGGAAAAAGTTTTAACTTCCAAAGCACCTGCTTCTTCCAAAAGTCGTTTCACACGATTCACAGTTGCCCCTGTTGTATAGATGTCATCAATCAGCAAAATCTTCTTAGGAAGTGAGATTCCATCTTTAATAAAAAATGGAATTTCAGTAGCCAACCTTTCCAAACGGCTTTTAGAAGAACTAGCGCTCTCTTCTCTTTTTCCTAATATATCTTTAAAAGAAAAGCCTGCTGCCTCAACCAAACCCTCGACTTGGTTGAACCCCCTCTCAAGCAATCTTCCAGGACTTAGGGGAATTACAACAAATTGATAACCTTTATACTTTTTCAGCTCCTCAGCAAGAACAGAAGCAAAAACTTTTCTAAGCAAAAAATCGCCATCAAACTTATAGCGACTGAAAAAGTCTTTCATAGCTTGATTATAGGTAAAGATTGCCTTATGATCAACACGAACTCCTTCTTTACACCAAAACTTACAATCTTGACACTTAGTTGACATATCTGTTTTCATACAGTTTGGACAATAATTCTCTCCAATCTTCTCAAAACTAGAAGCACAAGCTGAGCAAAGATAACTGCAGTCATCCTTCAAAAGGAAGAGACTGCTAAAAGTCAGCTCACTCTTTGTAGTCTGGCCACATAATAAACAGTTCATAACCCTGCCTCCTTATTCATCTGCTTGATTTCCTTGATTGCCTTCTTGATGGAAGCATTTAATCCATTATGAAAGAAGAGCAACTCACCAGTTGGTCTATCCATACTGCGTCCAACTCGCCCTCCAATCTGAATCAAACTAGACTTGGTAAAGAGACGATGATTAGCTTCTACTACGAAAACATCCACACAAGGGAAGGTAACCCCGCGTTCCAAGATTGTCGTACTGATTAGTATTGTTAGTTCTCCATCTCGAAAAGCTTGCACCTGCTCTAATCGGTCTTCTGTCACAGAAGACACAAAGCCGATATTCTCATTCGGGTACTGCTCCTTCAAGATTTCTTTTAGTTTTTCGCCTTTCTTAATCTCTGATGCAAAAATCAGTAAGGGATAACCTGTTCTTCTCTGTTTCTCAATATAAGTCTTTAACTTGGTTGACAATTGATTTTTCTCTAAACAGCGATTAAAATCCGATAACCAGACTGGTTTAGGAATAATCAATGGATTTCCATGAAATCGTCTTGGCAAGCTCAATCGTTTTAATTCTCCTGTGCGAACCTTCTTATCTAACTCATCTGTAGAAGTCGCTGTAAGGAATATCTTTAACCCCTCCTCCTTTACACATTGGTTTACAGCGTAGTAAAGTATAGGGTTGTCAACATAAGGAAAGGCATCTACTTCATCTACTATCAGCAAATCAAAAGCATGATGAAATTTTAACAACTGGTGAGTCGTTGCAACAACTAGTGGAGTTCGAAAATAGGGCTCTGATTCGCCATGAAGCAGTGCTATCTCACAAGCAAAGTCATTCTGCAGTCGCTTATACAATTCCAAACATACATCAATTCGAGGACTGGCCAAACACACTGCACCACCATTATTGATTACCTTGGCCACAACTTGATAAATCATCTCCGTCTTTCCAGCTCCTGTTACAGCATGAACCAAGGTCGGTTCTTTCTTTTCGACTGCTCGAATCAATCCCTCTGACACCTTCTCCTGAAAAGGGGTTAACTTACCACGCCACTTGAGGACATCTTGCTTAGGAAAATCTTCTTGCGGAAAATAGTATAAGGCTTGATCACTCCTGACTCGCTTCATCAGTAAGCACTCCCTACAATAGTATGCGCCAATAGGCAAATACCATTCTTCTAGAATCGAACTATTACAACGTTGACAAAACAGTTTCCCCTTCTCTTTTCTCATTGCTGGCAGTCTCACTGCTACCTGTCGTTCTTCTTCCGTTAATTCTTTCTCAGTAAACAAGCGACCGAGGTAATTTGGATTTACTTTCATACTTTAATATTCGTAAAAATCTAGCACTTTAGATATTTTTTTAGTACAATTGAATCATGGAATTTAGAACAATTAAAGAGGATGGGCAGGTCCAAGAAGAAATCAAAAAATCCCGCTTTATCTGTCATGTCAAGCGTGTTTATAGCGAAGAAGAGGCTCGTGACTTCATCACTACCATCAAAAAAGAACACTATAAAGCCACCCATAACTGCTCTGCTTTTATTATAGGGGAACGCAGTGAAATCAAACGTACGAGTGATGATGGGGAACCTAGTGGTACTGCTGGAGTCCCTATGCTGGGTGTCTTAGAAAATCATAATCTAACCAATCTCTGTGTGGTAGTGACACGCTACTTTGGTGGCATCAAACTAGGTGCTGGCGGTTTGATCCGTGCCTATGCAGGTAGTGTGGCCTTGGCTGTCAAAGAAATTGGCATTATTGAAATCAAAGAACAGGCTGGTATAGACATTCAGATGTCCTACACTCAGTATCAAGAATATGGCAATTTTCTTAAAGAACATAATCTCATGGAGCTGGATACAAACTTTACAGATCAAGTTGATACAATGATTTATGTTGATAAGGAAGAGAAAGAAAATATCAAGGCTGCTCTTGTAGAGTTTTTTAATGGAAAGGTTACTTTAACGGATCAAGGTTTACGAGAAGTTGAAGTCCCTGTAAACTTAGTGTAAACAAAGGAGAAATACATGGCGTTTGGAAAATTTATTCAAGGACTTGCTGGTAACTTCAGCGAGGAAAACAAAGAGACTCTTATCAAAGAATATGGACAATATCTACTAGAGAATGAAGAAATTCAAAGTGGATATAAACTTATTCGCGATTCAATTATTTTTACAAATATCCGTATCATCTTTACAGATAAGCAAGGTGCCACTGGTCGCAAGATGTCTGTTAAGTCACTCTTTTTGATGAACATTGTAAACGTTGAAATGGAAACTGCTGGAGCAGGTATAGATGATAGTGAGATTACGATCACTTATTTAGAAAATGTCTTTCTAAAAGCACATAATGAGCATCTGAGTTTCCATAAATTTGAATTCCCTAAAAAAACGGACATCCTTCCGCTTTACACCTATTTATTAGAATTGGCTTATCACAATCGATTAAAAATTAATGGCTTAGACCTTTGATATAAAAAAATCCTATCACTTTGATAGGATTTCTATATTTTACAAATAGCCTTGAGCGCGTTATACTAGTATCATCTTATACAAAGAGGTATATCTATGACTATTTATAATAATATCACTGAACTAATTGGACAAACACCGATTGTTAAACTCAACAACATTGTTCCAGAGGGTGCTGCAGACGTCTATGTTAAACTAGAAGCTTTTAACCCTGGATCGTCAGTAAAAGACCGTATTGCCCTTAGTATGATTGAAAAAGCGGAACAAGATGGTATTCTAAAACCGGGTGCTACCATTGTTGAAGCAACGAGTGGAAACACTGGTATCGGTCTTTCATGGGTTGGTGCCGCTAAAGGATATAAAGTTGTTATCGTCATGCCTGAAACGATGAGTGTGGAACGACGTAAGATTATCCAAGCCTATGGTGCTGAACTCGTCCTTACTCCTGGAAGTGAAGGAATGAAAGGGGCTATTGCCAAAGCTCAGGAAATCGCCGCTGAACGTGACGGCTTCCTTCCCCTCCAATTTAATAATCCAGCTAATCCAGAAGTGCACGAAAGAACAACAGGAGCTGAAATACTGGCTGCTTTCGGTTCTGATGGACTAGATGCTTTTGTGGGTGGTGTTGGCACCGGTGGAACGATCTCAGGTGTTTCTCACGCTCTTAAAGCAGCAAATTCAAACATTCAAGTTTATGCAGTTGAGGCAGACGAGTCAGCTATCTTGTCTGGTGAAAAACCAGGACCTCACAAAATTCAAGGCATCTCAGCTGGATTTATTCCTGAAACCCTTGATACAAAAGCCTATGATGATATCGTCCGCGTAACGTCAGATGATGCTCTAGCACTCGGACGTGAAATTGGTGGAAAAGAAGGCTTCCTTGTTGGGATTTCTTCAGCTGCAGCAATTTACGGGGCAATTGAGGTTGCCAAGAAATTAGGTACAGAGAAGAAAGTTCTTGCTTTAGCACCAGATAACGGCGAACGTTATTTGTCTACAGCACTCTACGAATTTGAAGTGTAGTCTCCTAAATGCACTTAGCCCTTATTAAAGGGCTTTTTATATACTCATATAGAGCCTAGTTTTGGGGCAGATAAAGGCTTGCTGGGGTTACACGAGATGTAATCTGAGAGGTAAGCGTCAAGTGAGAATTAACATGGGATTCATACTCATGGCCAATAACCTCTTAAAATACAATAAGAGAAGGAGTCAAAATTAAAAAGCTAGAGTTTCTCAATTGGAAACCTCTAGCTTTTTTGTGGCTGAGAACTATTTTGTTTCAGATTCTTTAGTTATTCAAAGCTGCTGCCATTGTAGCTGCAACTTCAGCTTCAAAATCATTTGCAGCTTTTTCGATACCTTCACCAACTTCAAAGCGAGCGAACTCAACTACTGAAGCGTTAACTGAATCAAGGTAGGCTTCAACCGTCTTGCTGTCATCCATGATGTATACTTGTGCAAGAAGTGTGTATGCTTGGTCAACTTTAGTGTTGTCAAGCATGAAGCGATCCATTTTACCTGGGATGATTTTATCCCAGATTTTTTCCGGTTTGCCTTCTGCAACCAATTCAGCTTTGATATCTTCTTCAGCTTGAGCAATCACTTCATCAGTCAATTGAGCTTTTGATCCATATTTCAAGTGTGGAAGAGCTGGTTTACCAACCATTGCACGGCTATCATTATCTTGGTCAATCACGTGGTTCAATTGCGCCAACTCATCTTTAACAAATTGCTCATCCAATTCTTTGTAAGAAAGAACTGTTGGTTTCATCGCAGCAATGTGCATTGAGATTTGTTTAGCAAGAGCTTCGTCTCCACCTTCAATAACAGAGATAACACCGATACGGCCACCATTGTGTTGGTATGCTCCAAAGTGTTGTGCATCTGTTTTTTCAAGCAAAGCAAAACGACGGAATGAGATTTTTTCACCGATTGTAGCTGTTGCAGATACATAGGCTGCTTCAAGAGTTTCACCTGAAGGCATTGTCAAAGCAAGTGCTTCTTCGTTGTTCGCTGGTTTACCTTCAGCAATTACTTTAGCTGTTGCATTTACCAACTCAACGAATTGAGCGTTTTTCGCAACGAAGTCAGTTTCAGCATTTACTTCAACTACTGCTGCAACGTTACCGTTAACAAATACACCAGTCAAACCTTCAGCTGCAACACGGTCAGCTTTCTTAGCTGCCTTAGCCATACCTTTTTCACGAAGCAATTCGATTGCTTTTTCGATATCACCTTCAACTTCAACCAATGCTTTCTTAGCGTCCATAACACCAGCACCAGATTTTTCACGCAACTCTTTAACAAGTTTAGCTGTAATTTCTGCCATTTTGATTCTCCTATATTTTTTAAAAATAGGAGAGCCGGGCTAAGCCCCGCCCTCCTAGGTAATGATTACTTATTTGAATTAAGCGTTGTCGCCTTCTACAACTTCAACGATTTCTTCGATTGAGTCAGCTTGAGCTTCTGAAGCTTCAAATTCTGCTTCAACTGCTGCTGCATCTTCACCTTGACGTCCTTCGATGATAGCGTCAGCCAATTTAGCTGTGATCAATTTAACCGCGCGGATAGCGTCATCGTTAGCTGGGATGATTACATCGATATCGTCTGGATCAGTGTTTGTGTCAACCATCGCTACAACTGGGATTCCCAATTTTTTAGCTTCTTTAACAGCGATTTGTTCTTTATGTGGATCAACTACGTACATTACATCTGGGATACGAGGCATGTCTTCGATACCACCCAAGAATTTTTCAAGACGTGCACGTTGTTTGTTAAGAAGTGCAACTTCTTTCTTAGGAAGAACATCAAAGATTCCTTCTTCTTCCATGCGTTTGATTTCTTTCAAACGAGCAATACGTTTTTGGATAGTTCCCCAGTTCGTAAGAGTTCCACCCAACCAACGGTGGTTGATGTAGTATTGACCTGAACGTTCTGCTTCTTCCTTAACAGCATCAGCAGCTTGTTTCTTAGTACCAACAAACAATACAACTGCATCGTTAGCCGCAGCATCACGCATGAAGTCGTATGCTTGGTCAGCGTATTTTACAGTTTGTTGCAAGTCGATAACGTGGATTCCGTTACGTTCAGTGAAGATGTACTTAGCCATCTTAGGGTTCCAGCGACGAGTTTGGTGACCAAAGTGTACACCAGCCTCAAGAAGTTGTTTCATTGAAATTACTGCCATGAGTATTTCTCCTTTTTGTTTTTTTCCTCTTCTTGATTTCAACTTGCAAAACGACCCAAGGGCAACAGTTTCACAATTCATCAAGAATGAGTATTATCGTTTACACGACAAGTTTCATTTTACCACATTTTAGCCATATTTTCAAGTGATTTTGATAGATTTCGGTCTTTCTCTCGATTAAAAATAATAAAAGAGACTCAAATTGAGCCTCTCCGTTTCATTCATTAGTTTGGATAGATGTAAGTAACATAACCTTCAGATGTTGTAGTTGGGTTAAACCATCCACGTTTATTACCGATTGTACGATCTCCACCATAGTTTGATTCTGATACTTGAATGCTAGTTGATGATGAAACTGCTGTAACAACCGCTACGTGTCCATAGCCACCATCATTCCAACATGCAATCGCACCAACTTGTGGTTGAGAACCAGTACGGAAACCTGCAGCTGCTGCACTTGTAGCCCACTGTGCTCCGTTACCCCAGTAATCTCCAGCCCAAGGTGCTAATGTTTTAGCTCCCCAAGTACATTCACCAGTTGGATAACTTGAAGCATTTGTACTGTATGTTGGACGTTGTCTAATAGGAGTCGGAGTAGGTGTAGGTGCTGGAGTGTAGCTTGAGTCCTCGTCGTCAGATGCTGATGATGACGTTGATGTAGATGTAGATGTAGATGTTGCTTGCACTTGAGCTGAGAAACTTGTGTTTCCAGAAGCAACAACTGATTGTTGTTGACTTGTTTGACGTGCTTTATAAGCTGCCTCTGCTTCAGCTGCTGCTTTCGCTTCTGCCTCTGCTGCTGCTTTTTGTTCCAACAAGGTAGCTTTCTCGCTTTCTGCAGTAGCTTTCTCTGCAGCAAGGTTCAACTCAGCAACTTTTAACTCCGCCTGTTTTGTTGTCAATGTCTGTGCATCGTCAGCAAGCGTTTGTTGGTTCGCAATGACAGTATTGATTGCTTCATTATTTGCGACTTGTTTTTCTGAAATTGATTTTTTATCAGCTTTTTGTTGCTCTAACATTTTGTTGTTAGCCGATACAATCTCGCTCATAGCCGCAACACGGGAAATAGCTTCTGTAATTGATTTTGAATTTACAATTGTGTTGATATAGCTAGTTGCAGCACCGTTTGTTTGTGCGCTACGTGCTTGTTTTTCCAAAGATTCATTACGAGCAACAATATTCTTAGAGAGCTCTGTAATTTCTCCTTCAAGTTTTTTAGATTCCGCTTGTAGTGTTTCATTTTCAGCTTGCAAGTTTGCTTGCTGTGTTTGAATGGCTGTAACTTGCGTTTGGATTTCATCTACCTGTTGTTGAGCTTCTTTTTGTTGAGCTGTCAAGTCACTAATCTTACTATCTTGAGCAGCAATTTTTTCATCAGTTGTTTCAGCGTGAACAGTTGTTAACACTGCCACTTGAGACACTAATACTGTACTTAATAAAAGTGACGCTAAGATTTTTTTCTTCATATTGTGTAGATACTCCTTCTGTTTAAGACATTACTAGTATACCAAAAAAAGGCATAATAAATATTACGCCTTTGTTACATTTTTATTTCTTTCTTATAGATAATATTTTTCAAAAATATACTGGAAAATCACCATCCACAAAAAGTTTAAAATCATTGATGGAACAAGGCTGTAGACAATGAAAACTGGCATTGATTCTACTGTCAGTCCCATAGCAAGGGCCAGGAGATAACTACCCATATCAAATAGGAAGCTCATCACAACTATTGTTAACATTCTCGTCCAACGGTTCAACAAAGTCACACTATTAAACTTGTGAAGTGAGGCACCTATCAAGATAAATAAAAGTGTCGCAATTCCTATCAAGTGGAAAAAATAGATATCGTACACCAAACCTGCTATACAGCAATAAGCTAAATAGAAGTATTCTGATACCTCAATTGTCTCAAACAAGAGAAATAAAAACAGGAAATGACTTGCTAAGTGAAAATGTGGATAAAAGGATTCTACTAATTGACCAATATGTGCATCAATTAGCACAAGAAAAGGAAGTAAAAAGAAAATACCAACTTGTTTTAACAGTCTCATTGCTAATTCCCCACTAACTCTACCACATGAAGATCTTTAGTATCAGCACTTAACTTTACTGTTACCTCTCGTGTTAGATAATCACTGCTATGAGTTGTAGCAACAACCTCTCCAACAGGAATATCCTTAACATTAAAGTTTCCAAGCCCCCCTGTAGTCACCCTATCTCCGGCACTAATGTCGTTGTTACTGTTTAATTGACTAATTTTAAGAAGTTCGGTTTCTTTGTCATAACCAACGATAATTCCGTAAATTTCAGTAGAACCATGCAAGATTTTAACGGAAATTTTGTCTGAATTTTCGGTGTTTGTCAATAGGTTGATCGTTGTTGAATGATCCTCCACTTTTGAAACACTGCCAATCAAGCCCCCGTTTGCAATGGCCAACATATTTTCAGAAGCACCCTTTGAACTTCCTGCATCTATCGTTAACTCTTGCTTCCAAAATACCGGTGAGCGCGTAATCACATCTGCTGCTAAGTTTTTTGTAGCCTGCAATTTTGACTTCATATCCAGCAACTGACGTAGTTGTTCATTTTCATTTTTTAAACTTTCTGATTGATTAGACTCCACTTCTAGTTTGTAGAGTTGCTTTTTTAAGCTTTCATTTTCATTATAAGTCTGCGTCAAATGTCCCAAATCTGATTTGAAAGTATCAAACCACTGAAAGGGTTTTTGGACAATTCTATCTACTAAGGAAATCCCATCTCCTAGTTTTGTCACGATAGCGCTTGAATAGGTTGTCACTAATAGTACAGAAACTGCCAGAACTGTGACAAAAACGATGATTAGATATTTTGATTTTTTAAAACGGTTCATATTCCTACCTTTATACTAAAAATCTGCTACAGTGAGCTTCTTATCAATCCTACAAACCTGCTAAGATTTTAAGAAAAATAAGAAACATCCCAGTACCAAAATCACAAGAATTGCCAGTGTATCCTTTTGACTCCATCTCAATTGTCTATACTGACTTCTACCCTTTCCTCCCTGATAACCACGCGCTTCCATGGCTATTGCCAATGAATCTGCACGCTTTAAGCTCGTCGCAAAAAGAGGAATTAAAATTGGAATCATAGCCTTTACTTTTTGAACGATGCTTCCCTCGCCAAAATCAACTCCACGAGCTTTTTGAGCATTCATAATTCTCGTCGTGTCATCCATCAAAGTTGGAACAAAACGCAAACTCATTGATAACATCAGACCAATTTCATGAACGGGAACTTTCACGCGTTTCAGCGGTGCTAAAAGAGCTTCAACTGCGGCTGCCAGACTCAAAGGCATGGTCGTTAAGGTTAGCAAGGTTGAAAAGAAAATAATTAACACAAAACGACAGAAAATGATTCCCGCTTGTTGCAAAGCATAATCCGTTATTCTTATAAAAGAAAACTCAAATAGGACATTTCCACTTGAAATGAAAAAGAGCTGAAAAAGAGTCGTAAAAGCAATCAAGAAGAACATGGATTTTAATCCCTGAATGAAAAATGAGAGGGAAACGCCTGACAAAGCGATAAATATACCTGTCGCTATAAACAAAATGAGATTGGTGAGAGGATTATTGGCCCAAAATACAATCAAAATCAGCAGAATCATGGCAAGCAATTTACTACGTGGATCCAAACGATGAATGATGGAATCCCCCGGTATATAACGCCCTAAAATCATACTATCCATTTAGCGACTCCTTAAACTCCTCTATCTTGATTGGCAGTTTTTTAAAAGCTACACCCCTATCTGCCAAACGTTTACAAAAGGCTGTTATTTTAGGCACACCTAACTGTACTTTTTCCATAGAGGCTACATCTTGGAAAACTTCGCTCGGTTTACCACTTTTGACTAAACGCCCCTTTTCCATAACATAGACCTGATCAGCATACGTAGCTACGTCATCCATCAAATGCGTTACCAGAACGATTGTCATTCCAGAAAGGTGGAGTTTTTTAAACAAGGTCATCAATTCTTTTCTGCCCAGAGGATCTAGCCCTGCTGTTGGCTCATCCAAAACCAGGACAGTTGGCTCCATGGCTAGCATACCTGCTATAGCCACACGTCTCATCTGGCCACCCGAAAGTTCAAAAGGACTGCGCTCAAAAAGTGACTCATCAATGCCTACCAAGGCTAACTTTTCACGCGCAATTTTCTTGGCCTCTTCCTCAGAAACTCCAAAATTTTGCGGTCCAAATGCAACATCTTTCAAAACAGTCTCTTCGAAAATCTGATTTTCAGCAAATTGAAACACTAGACCAACTTGCTTTCGAATCTGACGAATTTCTTTATTTGTTGATGTAGGGGTAATGACGGTATCGAAAACTCGAACAGAACCCTTACTTGGTACCAATAGGCCATTTAAAAGCTGTAAAATCGTTGATTTCCCACTACCTGTGTGCCCTACTAAAGCTGTATAGGAACCATCCTCAATCGTCAAAGAAACATCAGTCAAGGCTGATGAAGATAGGGGAGTCCCCTCTTGATAAGTAAAGCTCACATTTTCTAGAGTAATTCCCATAGCTTGTCCTCTAGCTCTCCTTCTGTCAAATAGCTATCCGGCAACTGATAGCCAGCCTCTCTCAAAGATCCTCTCAATTGATTAGTAAAAGGCTCATCTAACCCTATCTGGTCAAGGTCATCCCGAGAAAAAAGTTCTCTTGGGCTGCTGGTTGACTCCACTTGGCCTTTTTTCATGACCAAGACACGGTCACTCATCGCAACTTCTTCCAAGTCATGTGTAATGGAGACGACTGTCATCTGGTGGTCTTTTCGGATCTCTTGAACTGTCTGAATCAGTTCTCTGCGGCCCTCGGGATCCAACATACTTGTAGCCTCATCCAGAATTAAAATAGCTGGCCTCAGGGCAACAACTCCTGCAATAGCCACCCGTTGTTTTTGTCCACCAGATAAACGAGCTGGTTCTCTCTTCTTAAAGTCCAGCATCCCTACCAACTCCAAAGATTCAGACACTCTCCTCTTCATTTCTTCACGAGGAAGTCCCTGATTTTCTAAGCCAAAGGCGACATCATCTTCAACAGTTGCCCCCACAAATTGGTTATCTGGATTTTGAAAAACCATACCAATTTGACGGCGTAAGTCCCAAACATTCTCAGAGGACAACAACTGCCCATCTATCCAGATTTCCCCAGACTCTGCTTCAAGCAAGCCATCAAGCAAACGGATAGTTGTCGATTTCCCACTCCCATTATGACCTACAATCGAAAGCCATTCTCCCCGTTTCACGTGAAACGAGACATTATTAACGTCATAATGTTCCTGGTCTTCCTTGTAACGAAAAGACAGATTTTTTACTTCAATAATCGATTTCATTTCGAACCAAATGTCCCTTTGAATACATGAGCGCTACCCTTAAAATAATCATAGCCAGAGTAGATAGTGAAAAACAAAGCGATATAAAGCAACAGTTGACCAATTAAATTCCAATGTAAGAGCAAAAAGATAATGGCAAACATCTGACTAAAGGTCTTGATTTTCCCTGGCATCGCTGCTGCTAGAACTGTCCCTCCAGTCTCAACAAGCAACAAGCGTAAGCCTGTCACCGCAAGTTCACGACAGACGATAATAGCAACAACCCAAGCTGGAGCCATACCTAACTCAATCAACATGATGAAAGCTGACATAACCAACAGCTTATCGGCCATCGGATCAGCAAATTTTCCAAAATTGCTGACTACATTCCATTTACGAGCAAAGTAGCCATCGAGATAATCCGTTATACTAGCAACTGCAAAGATGATCGCTGCCAGCAAATGACTTCCTTGTGAATGGCCCAAAGTCAAAATAAGAATAAAGAGAGGTATAAAGAGAATTCTACCAATAGTTAATACATTAGGAATTTGTTCTTTTTTCATTGATTTTTCCTTAATCTGTAGTAAATGTAAGTGTCACAGTTCCAGTCTGAGTTGTCAGCTTCGAAGCATCAATCGTTTGATTGTCCACAGTCACAGTAACTCCCTTTACCACACCCAAAGTAATAGTTACAGAATCTTTCGTTGAAACTGTTGTTTTTGCATTCTTATTGTCTGCGGATAGTGTCACACCACCTTCCAACTCACTTCCCGAAACACTAACCCAGCTAGTCGTATCTGAAACTGCCAGCTGAACAGTAGCTGTTTCCTTACTCGTTTTATAGAGAGCTTCAATGCGGTTTCCTTCGCCTGACACTGTAATAGTTGATTCCGTAGTAGAAGACGAGCTAGACGTCTGACTGCTAGGAGATGAACTAGATGAGGTTGTTGAACTAGTCGAGCTCACAACACTATAGTTAGCTGAAGAAGGACTTGGCTGAGTTTGGATGTAGTTCCATACATAGTAAGTCACAAAAATTAAAATCGACAAAGCAAATAGAACGAAATAAAACAAGGGGAGATAAGACGTTTTTTTCTTATTTGATCGTCTGCGACCAGACAAGTCTTCTTCATCAACATCTACCTCTTCATAAGTGATCATACTACCTGAATCATAGGCATCTAATACAATTCTTTCATCTAACTCTACTGCCCAGGCATATTTTCTTAAAAAAGAACGAGCGTAGAAGGTACTAGGAAGTTGATCAAAATCATCTGCCTCCATAGCTTCTAGAAAATGCAACTGAATTTCAGTTTTTTCCTGCAATTCTTCTAAACTCAATCCCTGATTAATTCTAGCTAAACGTAGAACCTCGCCAATTGTTTTTTTTCTCATACGTACCATTCCTTCTTTCTAGTATTAGTCATCTTTTAAGCTGGAAAGATTGTAAAATCAACTAGATCACCATTATCAATCAAACGATGTCCAGCTTCTAGAACATCCTCCAAAGTAATTTCCTGTAAAATTTTCGGAAAATCAAAAATTGTTTCTCCGCAATCCATCGGATCGTATTGAGTTGCAATAAATTCCAAAGAGTTCATGCTACTGAAAAACTCCCCAAACATCTCACTCTTAACAAGATCTAAATGCTCCTCAGTAATATCCGCATCACTACTAAACTGACGAATCGCTTTACGAAATTGATGCGACAGAGAAACAGGCTCTTTGGTGTCCATTGTCAATATCACAAAATGAAAGCGACTGTTGACTTCAGCCTCAAGTGACAATGACGCATCTAACTTCCCAGTCTCATATAACCTTTGAAAACGATCAGAAGTCCAACCAAACATCATCGTAAATAGTAATTTCAATAAAATATTGTAACGATAAGACTCAGCTTCTGTTATTTGCCCATTACCTCTAATCGCAACAGCAAGTTTGGGTGAAGAAACTTCCATCCGAAGACTATCTGTTTGCTTCACAGGCTGCAAAAGGAGTTGCTCTTTTGAAACTGTAAACTGGTTTGAAACTTCCTTTCCCTTTTTCGAAAAGTATTCCTCAACAACTTCCACATCAATATTTCCAACTAAAAACAGTGACATGTTGACAGGTTTGTAAAACTCTGTAAAATTCTCTTTTAAATTTGAAACTTGAATCTCAGAAATTGATTTTTCACTTCCAACAATATCTATTGCTAAAGGAGTATCCGGATAAAGGTTGGCTAATGTTGCAAAAAACAAACGTGAGTCTGGATCGTCTTGGTACATCTCTCGTTCTTGCTGGATAATAGCCTGTTCCCTCAAAACAGACTCTTCTGTAAAATGAACATCTCCTACTAACTCATCTAGCAAATCTAAATTTTCTAATAGATGGTCAATTGTTGAAAAAAGATAGCTGGTCTTAGTAAAGCTTGTAAAGGCATTACTGTCCGTACCTAATCGAGTAAACGCAGCCATTATATCCTCAGAATTTTCTCTTTCAAACAATTTATGTTCAAGAAAATGCGCAATTCCTGCTGGATGATGACGTAAACCTTTGTCCAAGCTTGTATAAGTTGCATCTACAGAACCAAATTGAACTGTTACAATCCCGTAAACCTCATTGAAATCTCGCTTAGGGAGTAAAGAAACTGTCAATCCATTTGACAATTGTGTTTTGTAGACTGTTTCCTTTACAGCAGGATAGTATTTTTCTTCAAAAGTAACCTTTGTCATTCTACTCCTTCCATAAAGTAAATCGCTTGTAACTTCAAACTGTTGGCAGCTTTACATACAGCTTCTTTATCAACACTCTCTAATTTTGCTACCAATCGATCAATATCAAAGCTTGATTTTCCAAATAGAGCATTCAAATAGGCTCTTTCAACCAGGGTCTGTTGATTATCTTGAGCAATTAATAAAGATCTTCGAATCATCTCCTTGGTTTGTTCAAGTTCAAAATCTGTAAAGTTGCCCTTTTTCAGATCTAGCAATTGATGATTCATCATTTTTCTAGCCTGATTTCGATTTTCTCTATCAATACCCGCATACATCCTTAACAGACCACTAAACAAATCCAATTGACTAGAGACTGAATAGGCTATTCCAGTATTTTCACGAACATTTGTAAAGAGTTTCGAATGTGCAAATTCACCCAACAAACCATTCATGACAAGCATGGGTAAATGCTCATCATCGCCATATTTTACAGGAGAATGATAGCCCATTTCCAAAATAGATTGTCCAACATTCCTCTGAACCATTCCTTCTTGTAGAACATTCGAATAAGACTGATAGTACTGGATAGTGATGCCGTTCTCTCTAGCTGTAAAGGGTAATGACTTCAGCGATTCTGCAATTTCTACTTCATTAAAATCACCTAAGAAAAAGAAATCAATACGATCATTTTTTAGAGCATTTTGAAAGCACGTGTAGCTACTTTCTGGAGACTCATTTGAAATGCTATTTCGTAAATCACTGTATCTCAATTGAAGACGCTCATCATGGAAGAACAAGCTATCCAACTCCTTATGAGCAAAATAAAATGAATCATCCATATCAGTAGCTAAACTAGCCAATAACTGTTTTCTTTCAATTTCAAACAAGGCTAGCTCAAAAGTACCATCTTGAGCTAAGGGAGCAAATAAAGTCTGTCTCACCAATTCCAAAATTCGAGAAGTCAAGACATTCTTTTTACTTAAAAAATCATCCCTCACATAAGTAAATGTTAAGTCAAGAATATGTGCCTGTCCCCTACGATAAGCACTTGTGGAAATATCTGTTCCATATAAACTTGCCAAGTATCTGCGAAATGCTTGTGATGTGGGATAAGCTTGATTTGCCGTCTCCAACATACTCGCACTTAACATGCGTCCTGCTATTGTCTCAAGAGATAAGGGAGCAGTAAAACGAATAGTGATTTTATTTGTTTTAAACTTTTTGGATTGAACAAAATGTGCTGAAATTCCAGGCACTAATTCCATACCTTACCTCCTTACATATAGAGTTCTATTATACCACGAAAATCAAAATTTTTCTTATTCTCTTTATACCTTTAAAGAGTAAAACCGTTTTCATTTTAGCTAACTTTCCTTCAGCTATTTCAAGGAAAATATGGTATAATACCAAAGATTGAGGTGAATTATGGAATACAAATTATTTGAAGAATTTATTACGCTCCAAGCCCTACTAAAAGAACTTGGAATTATACAAAGCGGTGGTGCTATCAAATCCTTTTTAATAGATCATCAAATTTACTTTAATGGCGAGTTAGAAAGTAGACGTGGGAAAAAAATCCGTATTGGAGATACGATTGACATTCCTGCTTTAAAGATTGACATCACCTTGACAAAACCAAGTTTAAAAGAGCAAGAAGAGTATCAAGCAGATAAGATTGAGAAAGAGCGAATTGCTAAACTTGTTAAAGAGATGAATAAAGGTGTCAAGAAAGAAAAACAAAAAACTTCTTCATCACCTAAAACCAAACAAATTCCACGTTTTCCAGGAAGATAACCATGTGGCTCCAACATTTAACAATTAAAACCTTTCGAAACTATAAAGAGGCAAAAATTGATTTCAATCCAAAATTAAACGTCTTTCTAGGTCAAAATGCACAAGGAAAAACCAATATTCTAGAAGCAATCTATTTCTTGGCCTTGACACGTAGTCATCGGACTCGTACAGATAAAAATCTCATTCATTTTGATAACGAGCAACTCCATCTTTCTGGCTTGCTACAGAAAAAAACAAGCTCTATCCCTCTAGAAATTGATTTAACACCAAAAGGGCGTGTGACCAAGGTCAATCACTTAAAACAAGCTCGCCTATCAGACTACATCGGACATATGAATGTTGTCCTCTTCGCACCTGAAGATCTCCAGTTAATTAAAGGGGCCCCCTCTGTTCGTCGAAAATTTATAGACATTGAACTGGGACAAATAAAACCAATCTACTTGTCAGACTTGTCAAACTATAACCATATACTCAAGCAAAGAAATACTTACCTAAAATCCAGCCAAAAGATTGACGAAACATTTCTGTCAGTCTTAGATGATCAGTTAGTAGAATACGGTTGTCGCGTCATAAAGCATCGGATAAAATTCATTAAAGACTTAGAGAAATTTGGTCAAAAAAAACACTTAGAAATTTCAAATCAATTAGAAGAGTTGTCAATATTTTATCAATCATCTGTCAACTTCACTGATGAAGAACAGCTAACGAATTCTTTTAAAATCGCTTTAGAAAAAAGTAGATCCAGAGATTTATTTAAAAAGAATACTGGTGTTGGTCCTCATCGAGATGATATTTCTTTTTATATCAATGGTATGGATGCTAGTTTTGGAAGTCAAGGTCAACATCGCAGTCTTGTTCTCTCTATCAAACTGGCAGAAATTGAGCTAATGGAAAGTATTACCAACGAGTCTCCTATACTATTGCTTGATGATGTTATGAGCGAACTTGACAATACACGGCAACTAAAATTACTAGAAACCATTTCTCAATCTATCCAAACCTTTATCACAACAACAAGTTTAGACCATCTTCAAAACCTACCAGAAAATCTAAGTATCTTCACTATTCAGGATGGTAAAGTTGCTGTAAACTAAAATTGACAATATTGTAAAAGAACTCCTATTTTCACGGGAGTTCTTTTTATCTCTTTTACATAGAATAATTTGGTGCCTCATTAGTAATTTGTACATCATGAGGGTGGCTTTCTTTCAAACCAGCACCAGACATTTCAATAAATTGAGCATTATCGTGTAGTTCTTTAAGGTTAGCTGCACCACAGTAACCCATACCAGAGCGGATACCACCAATCATTTGGAAGACAATATCAGCTGCCGCTCCTTTATAAGCAACACGACCTTCAATTCCTTCTGGAACAAGTTTGTTTGCTTCATTGACAGAACCTTGGAAGTAACGATCGCTTGAACCTTTCTTCATTGCTGCGATTGATCCCATACCACGGTAAGTCTTGAATTTACGTCCTTGGAAGATTTCAGTTTCACCTGGTGCTTCGTCTGTTCCAGCAAACATTGATCCAAGCATAACAGCATTTCCACCTGCAGCAAGGGCTTTTACAATATCTCCAGAATACTTGATTCCACCGTCAGCAATGATCGTTTTTCCATATTCACGCGCAACAGCTGCAGCATCATAGATTGCTGTCACTTGTGGTACACCAACACCTGCAATCACACGAGTGGTACAGATAGAACCTGGTCCAATTCCAACTTTGACAACATCTACACCTGCTTCGTAAAGAGCACGCGCTCCCTCAGCAGTAGCAATATTTCCAGCAATCAAAGTACGATCTGGGAAGTGAGCACGAATCTCAGCAATTTTACGCAAGACACCTGCAGAATGACCATGTGCAGTATCAATAACAATCGCATCCGCCCCTGCCTCAAAAAGTGCCTCTGCACGTTCAAATGTATCTGAAGTAACACCTACTGCACCTGCAACTAGAAGACGACCAAACTCATCTTTAGCAGCATTTGGAAACTCAATAACTTTTTCAATATCTTTGATAGTAATCAAACCAGAAAGACGACCTTCTTCATCTACTAAAGGAAGTTTTTCAATACGGTGTTCTTGAAGAATGCTCTCAGCTGTTGCAAGATCTGTACCCACAGGAGCAGTCACAAGATTTTCACTAGTCATATGGTTTGAGATTGGTTGGTTATAATCTGAAATAAAACGAAGATCTCGATTTGTTAAAATACCAACTAATTTACGATTTTCAAGTGTCTCAACAACTGGAACACCACTGATACGGTAACGCCCCATAAGCTCATCTGCTTCAGCAATCGTGTGTTCTGGAGTCAAAAAGAATGGATCAATAATAACACCATTTTCAGAACGTTTTACCTTACGAACTTCATCTGCCTGTTGCGCAATAGACATATTTTTATGGATTACTCCAAGACCACCTGCACGAGCAATGGCAATAGCCATTTGACTTTCTGTGACTGTATCCATGGCGGCTGTTATAATTGGGATATTTAAAGTCAGATTATCTGCCAATTTTGTTGTTAAATCTGCATCATTAGGCAACACATGACTTTCTGCTGGAATGAGCAATACATCATCAAAGGTAAAACCTTTTTTTAAAAATTTAGTATCCCAATTAGACATTGAAGTTTCCTCTTTTCTTTCTTTTTGAGCTTGACTCTTTTTGTATTGTATCTATCATACCATTCTATGAAAATTTGTCAATTATATTTATGGTAGAAATCATAAAAAAACTATCCCTGTGATCCTATGGAAGAGATAGTTTTACGATTCATATTTTATCTATTATTTAAAATAATTTAGTCCCATTGCTCCCTTAACTTCAGATAGAGTTTGCCCCGCAACCTCACGCGCTTTCTCACTACCTTTTTGAAGCATATTGTACACTTCTCCCATATCCTTAGCAAATTCGATACGGCGCTCACGAATAGGACCAAGTTCGCGTTCTAATATTTCAAGTAGATAACGTTTCGTCTTCACATCACCAAGACCACCACGTTGATAATGTTCTTTCATATTCGCAATTTCTTGAGCATCTTCTGGACGACCAAACACATCTAGATAATGGAAAACCATGTTTCCTTCAATCTTACCTGGATCCTCCACTCGAATATGGTTTGGATCAGTATACATGCTCATGACTTTTTTACGCAAAGTATCCGCATCATCTGCTAGATAAATACCATTATTAAGGGATTTAGACATTTTAGCATTTCCATCTAGACCAGGCAAACGTCCTGCCCTCTCATTTTCTGGATAAATACCTTCCGGTTCCACCAAAACATCACAGTTGTATGCGTTGTTAAAAGAACGAACAATTTCACGAGTTTGCTCAATCATTGGTTTCTGGTCTGTTCCTACAGGAACATAATTGGCCTTGAAAGCAGTAATATCTGCTGCTTGCGCAATTGGATAGACCAAAAATCCTGTCGGAATACTTTCTCCAAACCCTTTCTGAGCAATCTCTGTTTTCACCGTAGGATTGCGCTCCAAACGAGCTAGTGAAACCAAATTCATATAGTACATAGATAGTTCAGCCAACTCTGGAATCTGGCTTTGAATAAAGATAGTTGATTTGCTTGGATCCAATCCAACTGCTAGATAATCCAAGGCAACATTCCCAATTGATTCTACAATCGTTTGAGGATCTTTGGCGTGATCTGTCAATGCTTGTTGGTCCGCCAAAAAAACAAACATCTCATACTTGTCTTCTTCCTGCAGTAATACTCTATTTTTGAGACTTCCAACATAATGTCCAATATGCAATTTCCCTGTTGGGCGATCTCCTGTTAAAATAATGGGTTTCGTCATTTTTTTCTCCTTCGAAATGGTCTCTTCAATTATAGCATTTTTTTGTTAAAATAACAGAAAATTTTTTAAATCAAATAGCCAATACGCTGTAAACAAAGTTGTAAATTTAATTGACATAAAATTGACAAACAAAAATTTGAATATTTCTCTCTTTTTTAGTAGAATAAATGTATTACATATTATAGGAGAAAAACATTGCTTACAGTATCTGATGTTTCACTACGTTTTAGTGATCGCAAACTTTTTGATGATGTCAATATCAAATTTACAGAAGGAAATACATACGGATTAATTGGTGCTAATGGTGCTGGGAAGTCTACATTCTTAAAAATCTTAGCTGGTGATATCGAGCCAACAACTGGTTACATCTCTCTTGGTCCAGATGAACGTCTCTCTGTTCTCCGTCAAAATCATTTTGACTATGAAGACGAGCGAGTTATTGATGTCGTCATTATGGGAAATGAAAAACTTTACAACATCATGAAAGAAAAAGATGCCATTTACATGAAGGAAGATTTTTCCGATGAAGATGGTGTTCGTGCAGCTGAACTTGAAGGTGAATTTGCTGAACTTGGAGGTTGGGAAGCAGAAAGTGAAGCGTCTCAACTACTTCAAAACCTAAACATTCCAGAAGAATTGCACTATCAAAACATGAGCGAATTGGCCAATGGTGAAAAAGTGAAGGTTCTCCTTGCTAAAGCACTTTTTGGCAAACCAGACGTTCTTCTCTTGGACGAACCAACCAATGGGTTGGATATCCAGTCTATTACTTGGCTAGAAGACTTCTTGATTGATTTTGATAACACCGTTATCGTAGTATCCCACGACCGTCACTTCTTAAACAAAGTGTGTACTCATATGGCCGACCTTGACTTTGGAAAAATCAAACTCTATGTCGGAAACTACGACTTCTGGAAGGAATCTTCTGAGCTTGCTGCTAAATTGCTAGCAGACCGTAATGCTAAGGCAGAAGAAAAAATTAAGCAATTGCAAGAATTCGTTGCTCGCTTCTCTGCTAATGCTTCTAAATCAAGACAAGCAACGTCTCGTAAAAAAATGCTTGACAAGATTGAATTAGAAGAGATTGTGCCATCTAATCGTAAATACCCATTTATCAACTTTAAAGCAGAACGTGAGATTGGTAATGATCTCTTGACAGTAGAAAATCTAACTGTAAAGATTGATGGCGAAACTATCCTAGACAATATTAGTTTCATCTTGCGTCCAGGTGATAAGACAGCTCTTATTGGACAAAATGACATCCAAACGACTGCATTAATTCGTGCAATTATGGGTGACATCGACTATGAAGGAACTGTCAAGTGGGGAGTTACTACTAGCCGCTCTTACTTGCCAAAAGACAACTCGGCTGATTTTGCAGGAGGAGAGTCAATCCTTGACTGGTTGCGTCAATTTGCAAGTAAAGAAGAAGATGACAATACCTTCCTACGTGGTTTCCTCGGTCGTATGCTCTTTTCTGGAGATGAGGTTAACAAACCTGTAAACGTCTTGTCAGGGGGAGAAAAAGTACGTGTCATGCTTTCAAAACTCATGCTCTTGAAATCAAATGTCCTTGTACTTGATGATCCAACAAATCACTTGGACTTGGAATCTATCTCAAGCTTGAACGATGGATTGAAAAACTTTAAAGAATCAATCATCTTTGCTAGTCATGATCACGAGTTCATTCAAACTTTAGCAAACCATATTATTGTTTTGTCTAAGAATGGCGTCATTGATCGTATCGATGAAACCTATGATGAATTCCTAGAAAATGCAGAAGTACAAGCAAAAGTTAAAGAACTTTGGAAAGATTAAATAAGACTTCAAAACTCAGTTGGGGTAGCCAACTGAGTTTTCTATCATTCTACGAGGTAACATGAAATCATTTTTTAAAACATATTGGGCCTATTTTGTTTCTTTTATCATTCCTGTAGTGATTATGACAGGAGTATACCTAACTCAAGGTATCTATTGGAATAGTGATACATCTCCACTATTAGGAGATGGTTTCCATCAATACGTTATTTTCGATGTGGCTTTACGAAACATCCTACATGGAAATGGTAGTCTGTTTTACACCTTTACAAGTGGCCTCGGAGTGAATTTCTATGCTCTATCTAGTTATTACTTGGGTAGCTTTCTTTCACCTCTGGTTTACTTTTTTAATCTGTCGAATATGCCAGATGCTGTTTATCTAACGACTCTCTTAAAATTTGGATTGATTGGTCTGTCAACTTTCTTTAGTCTAAATAGATTATTTAAAGATATCCCAAAATTTTTAAAACTGGCTTTATCTACTTCCTATGCTTTAATGAGCTTCACTGTCAGTCAGTTAGAGATAAAAACCTGGCTAGATGTTTTTATCTTGATTCCTTTAATCATAACTGGTTTACACCTACTTATAACACAAAAGAAACGCCTACTATACTTTACAAGTCTGTCAATCTTATTTATTCAAAACTATTATTTTGGCTACATGACAGCTTTGTTTCTAATTTTCTGGTATATCTGCCAAATTTCTTGGGACTTTAAAACTCGAAAATCATCTTTTCTTGATTTTGTTGTTACCTCCTTTTTAGCAGGAATGGCTAGTTTGATTATGACTCTTCCTACACTGTTTGATTTACAAACTCATGGGGAGAAGTTAACTGCCATCACGAAATTAAAAACAGATAGTAGCTGGTATCTGGATATTTTCGCAAAACAATTCATTGGATCTTTTGATACAACTAAGTATGGATCTATACCAATGATTTTTGTTGGATTGCTCCCTTTTATTTTAACCATTCCATTTTTCACAATAAAATCCATAATGTTTCACGTGAAACTTACCTATGCAATTTTCTTTACTTTTTTAATAACAAGCTTTTACATAGAAGCACTTGATTTATTTTGGCAAGGGATGCATACCCCAAATATGTTTTTGCATCGCTATACTTGGATTTTTTCCACTCTGTTAATTTATACTGCAGCAGAAGTCTTAAATCGTTTGAAAGAACTGAAGCTCTGGAATCTATTTGTCTCACTTTTTTTTGTACTAACAGGATTTTTGGCTACTGTCTATTTTAAATCACACTATTCTTTTCTAACTGATTTGAATATCCTACTCACTCTTGAATTTCTACTAGTTTATGCTCTTTTACTTCTTGCAGTCATTAGAAAATTTATCTCTATAAATCTATTTTCAATTCTTTTGTCTTTATTTATAACATTTGAGATAAGCTTAAATGCTTCATCTCAAATGGAAGGAATAGCTAAAGAATGGGCCTTTGCTTCTCGTAGCGCCTATAATAGAGATATCACTGCTATGGAATCCATTCTAAACCAAATTGACAATCCATTTACACGTACTGAAAAACTGCAAATTCAGACTGGGAATGACAGTATGAAATTTAACTACAATGGAATCTCTCAATTTTCGTCTGTACGAAATCGTTCAGCTAGCACTAGTTTGGATAAACTGGGATTCAAATCCTCTGGAACCAACCTTAATCTCCGTTATGCAAATAACAGTCTTTTAGCAGACAGTTTATTTGGAATCCAGTACAATATTTCTGAAACTTCACTTGATAAGTATGGCTTTCAAGAGATTTATCAAAAGGATCATTTAACCTTATATAAAAATCAACTCTCTTTACCCATTGCCTTTGCTACTCAATCTATTTACACAGATGTAAACTTTAACAATCACACTCTGGATAATCAGGCTTTATTTATAAACCAGCTTGCTAATCTCAACTTAGATTACTTCTCCCAAATAGCATATGATAAAACAGATAATTCAGATGGTTTAACCAGCATCACAGGTTCTGCTAATGAAGATGCCAGAATTGATTATCAAATTGAGGTTCCTCAAAATAGCCAAGTCTATCTCTCTTTTGCAAATCTTCATTTTACTAATGATAAACAAAAAAAAGTTGACATCATTGTCAACGGTGAAAAAAAGACTTTTACAACTGACAATGCATTTAATTTCTTTAATTTAGGTTATACTGAAGAACAAAAAACTTTCAATATCAGTGTTAGTTTCCCTGAAAATTCTCAGGTGTCATTTGAATCTCCAACCTTCTATCGTTTAGATACTCAGGCTCTTACTGAAGCAATCCAAAAAATTAAAGAACAACCTGTAGAAGTATCCACCTCTAAAAATAAAGTCTTTGCTACATATGAAGTAAAACAAGATACCTCTATTTTCTTCACTATTCCTTATGACAAAGGTTGGTCTGCATACCAGGATGGGAAAAAACTTGAAATCAAGCAGGCTCAGACTGGTTTTATGAAAGTTGATGTTCCAAAGGGAAAAGGCACCATTACACTTTCCTTTATCCCCAATGGTTTTGTTATTGGAGCAGCCTGCTCAGTAACTGCCCTTCTTCTTTTTGGAATCTATAATCACAGACGAAATTTATCTAAGACAGAAAAAGATTGACCAATTCCTTAGTCAATCTTTTTAATCTTCTTCCATTTTCTTAGGTTGATAAGCTAGCATACCTAAAGCAGTAAATAAAGCTAGAGTTATAATAAGGAAAATCACTTGATGATGAATATTTCCTGTCATAGAGATTGTTTGTCGTAAGCCTGATACTGAGTAACTCATTGGTAACCATGGATTGACACCTTTAAAGAAATCATTTGTCAAAGCAAGGGGATAAGTTCCTGCACTTGATGCTAACTGTAATAAAAGTAAAATAAGAGAGAAGAAAGCTCCTATACGGCTATTCCAAGTTGTTAAAGCTGTCACCATAGACATGAAAGCTAAACTTGTGATTATAATTAGAATCAAGGTCCTCATCTCATGGTTCGCAGTCAATCCAATAAGATGGACACCTCCATAAACTAAAACACCTGCTAAGACAGCTATAATCCCATTTATTTCAGAACGAGACTTCAACCAAGCCCAACGACTCTCTGGATGACGTCCAGAAGGCAACTTAGCAAAAATCATATTAGTAGATATAGCAGCAACAAAAAGAGCAACTGATATCATATAAGGAGCCATAGCAATCCCATTTACAGGAACTTGGTCATTGTCTGTTTTTGAGAGAACTAGAGGATCAGATAATGTTTCTGCATTTTCAGATTCTGTTGATGCTGATTTAAGTTGATTGTTAGCATTGCCTAATCCTTGCCCTAATGAATCAACTCCTGTCTGTAAATCTTCAAGACTAGAGGTTAAAGTTGTTCCACCATCTGCTAGTTTTCCAGCACCATCTGCAATCTTCATAGCGCCACTTCCTAGTTGAGATGCTGCAGAAAGTAACTGTGTTGATTTATCTGTTAATTGACCAGAGCCAAATTGTAATTTAGTAAGACCTGCTATTAGCTCTGGACTCTTATTATTCAATTGAGCAGAACCAGATGACAAACTTTCTATACCTGATACTAATTCTGGAGTTTTTCCAGCTAACGCATCTACTCCAGCTGTCAAGGTTGATGTATTTTCTGTCAACTTACTTGATCCAGAAACTAATTGATCTAGACTAGTTGTTAAATTTTCATTCTTTTCACTTAGTTTATTAGCACCTATAGAAATAGTATCCAGTCCCTTAGTGTAGTTTACAACTCCTTTTTCAATTGATTGACTTCCAGGAACTAACTGATTGTCTACAGTAGTTTGCAATTTTGTAAATCCATTTGACAATGTTGTCAAGGAGCTAGATGCTACAGGTAAGAGTTGATTTGCTTTCGTCTGTACATCAGATAGATTAGTTACTTGTTGTTCTGAATTCTCTATACTCTCTTTCAATCCTCCTACTGTCGTTAAAATTGTTTTTGCTGACTCAATAGTAGAATTAGAATTTTTAGAAATAGCTTCTATCAGTTCTTTCTTTTGTTCCTCTGTGAGAGATTGATAAGTAGCTGTTGATTGAAGGTTAGCAATAGTTTTCTCTTGCTCTGTCTGACTTTTGGTCACAATATCCTGAGCAAGAGCCGTTAGATTTGGCAAAGCTTCTGACAATGTACCTTTCAGTTGAGAATTATCTGATATTGTAAGAGCTTGTAGTGTTTTATTTAGTTTTCCTAGACTAGTTGCCAATTGAGTTATTTGTTCATTCTGTTGAGATGAGGAATTCAGTTGATTTGAAATTTCTTTAATACCAGTATTTAATTGCTCCATTCCATCTCTTAGTGCATCTGATTGATTTGATAATTGACTTGTTCCATTAGAAAGTTTTTCTACACTACTTGTATAAGCATTTACACCAACTGAAAATTGATTGAGACCTGTATCCAGTTGTGAAACGCCACCTGTATAGGACTTTATACCTGTATTTAACTGATTTACACCTGTCACCAACTCAGGAGTTTTTGAAGCTAATTGACCAAGTCCAGTGTCAACTTGTGAGACAGCATTTGTATAACTTTGTAAACCACTATTAAAAGTTCCTAAACCAATATGTAATTGCTCTATAGCAGACACATAGCTAGATAAGCCTTTTGTAAATTGATCCGCTCCATTTGAAAAAGTTACACTTGAGTTAGCTAGAGTATTGAGATTTGTCGTCAATGTTTGACTTCCTTTTGCTAACTGATTAGTCCCATCAGCCAGTTGTTCACTTCCATCAGCTGCTTTATTTATCCCAGACTTCAAGTCACTCATTTTTTGAAATAGTGCCTTGGTATACGTTTCAGTTACATTCGTAGAGACGGTTTGTTTTAATTGTGTCATTGCAGAATCACTCATCTTACTTGCAATAAAGCTACGACCACTTGAAGTTTGATAATCAATTTGCATCTGTTCAGGGTGATTTGTTAGGATCGAAGTAGCTTTTTCAGATAGATCACGTGGTAAAGTCACTACCATATAGTATTCGCCATTATCTAGCCCCTTTTTCCCCTCTTCTTCATTGACAAAATGAAAATCTAAAGTCTTATTTTCTTTTAAATTAGACACCATGTCTTTTCCTATAGCCATCGTATTTCCATTATAAGAAGCTTCCTTATCATTATTAACAACTGCTACAGGTAACTCCGATACTTGACCATATGGATCCCACATTGACGATAAAAATATGATATTGTATAAAGCTGGAATAAGAGAAATTCCTATCATTACAATAATGAATGTCGGTTTTTTAAAAATTGCTTTCCATTCTTTAAACATATTTCCTCCTTTTTTAAACATATTGTCTAAATTTTTGATATAATAGATTATACATTAAAAAATCTAAATTACAAGATAAAAAATTTTTTTTTAGACATATAGTCTAAATTGTTCATAAGGAGAAACTATGAAAGAAAGTAACAAACGATTAAAAACAAAGAGAAATATTGAAAATGCCATGGTTCAATTATTGATAGATCACCCCTTCGATCAAATTACTACAATTAAATTAGCAGAAAAAGCTGGAATTAGTCGTTCTAGCTTCTATACCCATTACAAGGATAAGTATGATATGATTGAACACTATCAAAGTAAGTTATTTCATACATTTGAGTATATATTCCAAAAACATGCTCACCATAAAAAAGATGCCATTTTAGAAGTATTTGACTATTTAGAATCTGAACCATTATTAGCTGCTCTTTTATCTGAAAATGGTACCAAAGAAATCCAAAATTTCTTAAGAAATAAGCTTCATATCATGCTGAGCACAGACCTTCAGAAGCGCTTTATGCAACTACAACTAAATTCAATTGAATTAGAATATAGCAGCATTTATCTGACAAATGCCCTATTTGGAGTTTGTCAAACTTGGATTGCTCGTGGAAAAAAAGAAAGTCCGCAAGAAATGACAGACTTCCTTATGAAAATGCTAGGTGATGCCAACTAGGAACAAAAAAGAACACCATCTGGTGTTCTTTTTATCTATCTCCGCCAGTAGGACTCGAACCTACGACATCATGATTAACAGTCATGCGCTACTACCAACTGAGCTATGGCGGATAAAATAGTCCGTACGGGATTCGAACCCGTGTTACCGCCGTGAAAAGGCGGTGTCTTAACCCCTTGACCAACGGACCATCTATCTGTAGCAGATATAACCATTATATCAATTTCTTACTGATTGTCAATCACTTTTTAGATTTTTTCTCTAGAATATCTTTTAGTTTACGAACTTTCAAACGAGTAATGGGACAACGATGATCTTCATAAAAAACAACTTCTAAATTCTTTCGATCAATTTCTCTCACATTTCCCACATTGACAAGGAAAGATTTATGGGAGCAATAAAATCGCTGAGTATGTTTGTCCTTCTCTTGAATATCTGTCATAGTTCCATAAAACTCTTTGGCAAAATTCTTACCAATAATTCGCAATTTATGAGAAACACCTGTTGTTTCGATATACAGAATATCATGGTAAGGAATTTTCAAATCATTTCCTTTATAGTTGTAATCAAAATAGTCTACAACATCTTCGTTTTCAAGCAGCATGCTTTTGGTATAGAAGATACTCTGCTCGATGCGTTTTTTGAACAATTCATCATTGATGTCCTTATCTACAAAATCTAAAGCTGATACCTGATACTTATAAGTTAAAGTAGCGAATTCAGATCGACTGGTAATAAAGACAATAATAGCATAAGGATTGTGATGACGAATAAACTGAGCCACTTCAAATCCCTTTTTCTCAATTCCATGAATATCGATATCTAGGAAATAAAGCTGGTTTACTTCATCATTTTCGATATATTCCTTAAACTCACGAACTTTTCCTGTTGTCTTATATGAAATAGGAATATTCGATTCTTCCGAGATTTCATTTAATATTCTCTCTAGTCTCACTTGATGTTCAATAACATCTTCTAAAATTAATACTTTCATTCAAATTCTCTCTTAAATCTAATAATTTGTCTAAATGTGTTGTCTTCCATTTCTGTTTCTAAAATAATGTTGTCATACCTATCTAAGATCTCTTTGACATTATTAAGTCCTAGACCTCTGTTTCTTCCCTTGGTAGAGAAACCTAAGGCAAATAAGTCTTCTGAAGGCGTCATAGTGATTTTACATGAATTCTGGATAACTATAACTGTTTCAAAATCCATTTTAATGACTGCAACTTCCATTTGTTTGAAGTAACTATCTGCGGCACCTTCAACAGCATTATTTAATAGAATGCTCATGATGCGAACAAGATCAAGTAAATCCATTGACAATCTAGTAATGACATCTTTTACTTCCAATGTAAACTCTACATCATTATTTCGTGCATAGACAATCGATTGAGCAATTAAACTTCGTAAAGCCGAATCTTCTATGTTATTTAAATCAAAGTAAGTATATTTATCTGACCTCAATTTCTGATTTGCTTTTACTAGGACTTCGTTGTAAATCCTGTCAATTTCGTGTAAATCTCCGCTGTCAATCGCCATTTGCATGCTGACAAGCATCCCTGCATAGTCATGACGAAAACCTCGAATCTCATTATACAAACCCACAATCTCATCTGTATAAGTTTGTAAATACTTTTGTTCAAATTTCTTCTGCTTTAGGGCAATCTCTTTTTCAATTTGAACCTTATAAGAATTCATTGCAAAGAAAACTAATAGCAGACAGATAAAAACAATGGTTGATAAAATACTTCCGAAGCTATTTAAATGATGAGTTGTACTTACTACATCTGAAATAAACAATAAGATATGCAAGCCAAAGAAAGCAACTATTACTTTTTTTAAAAAAGGGTACAGATAATCTTTATCAAAATATTTTATTTCCAAATGAAAATAACGAATTGTTTTTAAAATAACAAAATAAGTCAACAACAATACTACTAGAAAGAATATACTTTCATAGTGTAATGCAAGCTCATCACCTGTTATCGAGGATAGGGTTACAGCTATAAAAGTATGAGTACTGTGATATAAGAGAGAAAGCAGGAAACTTAGGAATACTCCCCTATACTTATCAAACTTTTTAAACCATATAAAATAAGCGTATAAAATAAATGGATATAAAAATTTTTCAATCCCTAGTCCACTTAAATATATAGAATAGAAGAAAAATTCAACTACAAATTCTACTATTACTGTATAAAAAATAAAGAAGTATTGTTCTTTTCTAGTTGTATTACAAATCAAATTATAACTTTTACTAGTAATAAAAATATGTAATATAACGCTTATTATTGCGAAAAAATCCATTCTTTTCTCCCTTTACTTTCTTTTAAAAAAATAAAATAAAAAATTATTTTCCTTTCTAATTTCTCCACCTCGAATTTCTTGCAATTCTGCCTCTGTTACCTCTTTAAATTGTTCCAATTTTACTGTATTTTTCATAATGAAATCTCCTGTATTATTTTTTTCTTGTAAGTTAACTTACAAACCTATTATACAAAATGAAGACCATATAAGAAAAAATTTTTCCCAACTGTACATTTTTGCACCTGAAACGCACTTTTTTAAGAAAAAAGCTGGGACTCATCCCAGCTTCGCATCTAACATTGATCCCAGCAGGATTCGAACCTGCGACCGTTCGCTTAGAAGGCGAATGCTCTATCCAGCTGAGCTATGAGACCTAACATGACCATTCTATCAAAAAACAAGAGCTAAGTCAATCTTCTATTTGTGGTAAGGAGAACCCTGCTGAATCGTAAAAGCACGGTAAATTTGTTCAACTAAAACCAATCTCATTAACTGATGTGGTAATGTCAGACGTCCAAAACTGATAGAAAGATTGGCCCTATTTTTTACAACAGGAGCTAGACCCAAACTTCCTCCAATGATAAAAGTAAGAGTTGAGTAGCCTTTGATAGAAGCCTGCTCTAGTTGCTTACTAAATTCCTCTGAGGAGAGTGTTTTTCCTTCAATGGCTAGTACAACGACAAAGTCCCTTTCTCCAACCTTAGAAAGAATTCTTTCACCTTCTGTTCCCAAGATTTTTTGATTTTCTAATTTACTGGCTTTGTCAGGTGTTTTCTCATCAGCAAGTTCAATCATTTCTAATTTGGCGAAACGTGAAATTCGTTTGGTATACTCAGCAATGCCATCTTTTAAGTATTTCTCTTTCAGTTTTCCTACTGTTACAACTTTTATTTTCATTCTTCTATTCTATCATATCCACACTTCATTTCACATCTTATACACATGAAAATCATCCAAAAATACTATTAAATTCACAGAATAATGTGAGTTATCCACAACTTGTGTAAAACTTTTAAGCTTAGATTAAGTTAATAGGTTTATAATCTTGACAAACAATAGCAAACGGAGGCGTTTATGAAACACTTACAAAAATTTTACAAAAAAGGAGTTACTTTTCTTGTAATTATTCTAATAGGATTTTTGAGTGGGGCACTAGGAAGTTTTGTAACATTACAACTTTATCAAAAACAAGGAAATCAAGCTACAAATAATAATTCTGGCACTGTAACTCAAACATCATACAAGAATGAAAACTCAACTACTCAAGCAGTGAATAAAATTAAGGATGCTGTTGTATCAGTCATTACTTACTCTGCTAATAAACAAAGTAGTGTATTTGGAACCGAAGAATCAAATTCTGATACGGATAATCAACAGATTGCAAGTGAAGGATCAGGTGTCATCTATAAAAAGAACGAAAATGATGCTTATATTGTAACAAATACTCACGTTATTAACGGAGCTTCAAAAGTCGATATCCGTTTAGCTGATGGTACAAAAGTCCCTGGTGAAATTATTGGATCGGATACCTTCTCTGATATTGCTGTCGTAAAAATTTCTTCAGAAAAAGTTACAACAGTGGCAGAATTTGGTGATTCAAGCCAACTTAACGTTGGAGAAACAGCGATTGCTATCGGTAGTCCTTTAGGTTCAGAATATGCTAATACAGTTACACAGGGAATCATCTCAAGTCTTAATCGGAATGTTTCTCTAAAATCTGAAGATGGTCAAGCTATTTCAACAAAAGCCATTCAAACAGATACGGCCATTAACCCTGGTAACTCTGGTGGTCCTCTTGTAAATATTCAAGGACAAGTAATTGGTATTACATCAAGTAAGATTGCAAGTAATGGTGGAACATCTGTAGAAGGTCTTGGTTTTGCAATTCCTTCAAACGATGTACAAAATATTATTAAACAGCTTGAAAGTGATGGTAAAGTGACTCGTCCTGCTCTTGGAATCCAAATGGTCAATCTGTCTAACGTTGGAGCTAATGATCTTAGAAAACTAAATATTCCAAGTAACCTCACTTCAGGTGTAGTTGTTCGATCTGTTCAAAGTAATATGCCTGCAAATGGACATCTTCAAAAATATGATGTCATTACTAAAGTTGACGACAAAGAAATTACTTCATCAACAGACTTACAACACGCTCTTTACAACCATGCTATTGGAGACACTATCAAAATAACCTACTACCGTAATGGTAAGGAGGAAACAACCTCTATAAAACTAGATAAGAATTCTGGTGATTTAGAACGTTAATTGACATCAGTGTAAAGAAAACTTTACAGAAAGTAAAAGATATGTTAGTGTAGAATCATGGAAAAATTTGAAATGATTTCTATCTCTGAAATACAAAAAAATCCTTACCAACCTCGGAAAGAATTTGATGTAGAAAAATTAAAGGAATTGGCTCAGTCAATCAAAGAAAATGGGCTCATCCAACCAATCATTGTTCGTCAATCTCCTGTAATTGGTTATGAAATCCTTGCAGGAGAGAGACGATATCGAGCTTCTCTCTTGGCTGGTCTGACCTCTATCCCAGCCGTTGTAAAGCACCTCTCAGATCAGGAAATGATGATCCATTCTATCATTGAGAATTTGCAGAGAGAAAATTTAAATCCTATTGAAGAAGCACGCGCCTACGAATCTTTAGTAGAAAAAGGATTTACTCACACTGAGATAGCAGATAAAATGGGGAAATCTCGTCCTTATATCACTAATTTTATTCGTTTACTTTCCCTACCAGGATATATCTTAACTGAAGTAGAAAACGGAAAAATTTCTCAAGCGCATGCACGTTCACTAGTTGGTTTGGACAAAGAGCAGCAAGACTATTTCTTCCAACTAATCAAAAATGAAGACATCTCTGTGAGAAAGTTGGAAGCACTTCTTACAGAAAAAAAACACAAGAAGCAGAAAAAAAGCGATTCTTTCATCAAAGATGAAGAAGATAAATTAAAAAAACTACTAGGTTTAAGTGTAGAAATTAAACTTTCTAAAAAAGATACTGGAAAGATTATTATCTCCTTTTCAAGTCAAGAAGAATACGATAGAATTATTAACAGCCTGAAATAAGGCTGTTCTTTTATTTTCTTAACCCACAAATTTATCCACTAATTTTTTTATCAAAAACCCTATTGAATCAAGGAAATAGCTATTTATCCCCAACCTGTGGATAAATACTGCTAACATTGTGGATTCTTTTCCACAATCTGTGGAAAATTCCTACTATCTATGGTAAAATAAGTCTAGCACTAAACTACTAAAATCATAGTAAAGGAGGAAAAATAGTTGAAAGAAAAGCAATTTTGGAATCGTATTTTAGAATTTGCTCAAGAAAGATTGACACGATCTATGTATGATTTCTATGCTACACCTGCTGAACTCATCAAAGTAGAAGAAAACACAGCTACTATATTTCTACCGAGATCAGAGATGGAAATGGTGTGGGAAAAGCAATTAAAAGATATTATCATTGCTGCTGGTTTTGAAATTTATGATTCTGAAATCAAACCTCACTATATTTTCACTAAACCTCAGAGTACAGAATCTCCTCAAGTAAATGATACGAATAGTGTCTCTACTTACGATTACACACCTGCACTGCCAACGATTCCCTATTCCGAAACAGGGTTAAAAGAAAAATATACCTTTGATAACTTTATTCAAGGTGATGGGAATGTTTGGGCGGTATCTGCTGCACTAGCTGTATCTGAAGATTTAGCTCTGACCTATAATCCTCTTTTCATCTATGGAGGACCTGGTCTTGGAAAGACTCACTTGCTCAATGCGATTGGAAATGAGATTTTGAAAAATATTCCTGATGCGCGTGTCAAGTACATTCCTGCCGAAAGCTTTATCAATGACTTTCTTGAGCACTTAAGACTTGGGGAAATGGAAAAGTTCAAAAAAACTTACCGTAGTCTTGATCTCTTGTTGATTGATGATATCCAATCTCTCAGCGGTAAAAAAGTCGCAACCCAGGAAGAATTTTTCAATACCTTCAATGCTCTTCATGATAAGCAGAAACAGATTGTCCTAACCAGTGATCGAAGTCCTAAACACCTAGAAGGCCTTGAGGAAAGACTTGTCACGCGCTTTAGCTGGGGATTGACGCAAAATATCACTCCTCCTGACTTTGAGACACGTATCGCCATTCTTCAAAGTAAAACAGAGCACTTGGATTACCATTTCCAAAGTGATACTCTGGAATACTTGGCTGGCCAATTTGATTCAAATGTTCGAGAATTAGAAGGAGCAATCAACGATATCACTTTAATTGCCAGAGTAAAGAAAATTAAGGATATCACTATTGATATTGCTGCGGAAGCTATTAGAGCACGTAAACAAGACGCCCGCCAGATACTTGTTATTCCAATTGAGAAAATCCAAACTGAAGTTGGTAATTTTTATGGAGTGAGTGTTAAAGAAATGAAGGGGACGAGACGAGTTCAAAACATCGTTTTAGCGCGTCAAGTTGCCATGTACCTAGCTAGAGAACTGACAGATAACAGTCTTCCAAAAATCGGAAAAGAATTTGGCGGAAAGGATCACACCACCGTTATTCATGCCCATGCTAAAATTAAATCACTGATTGACGAAGACGATAATTTACGTTTAGAAGTAGAAACAATCAAAAAGAAAATCAAGTAGCTTGTGGATAACTTTTCCTTTCTTATCTTTTTTATCCACATTTTTTTAACAAGCTTAGAAGCTTAAGTTCACTAAATAGCACCCAGTTTTCCACAGAATTCACACACTCTATTATTACTATTAACTTTCTAATACTAAAAATAAATAAAGGAGAATCCATGATTCATTTTTCAATTAATAAAAATTTATTTCTACAAGCCTTAAATACCACAAAAAGAGCAATAAGCTCTAAAAATGCTATTCCAATTTTATCAACAATCAAAATTGACGTTACCAATGAAGGAATTACTTTAATTGGATCAAACGGTCAAATTTCTATTGAAAATTTCATTTCTCAAAAGAATGAAGATGCTGGTCTCTTGATCACTTCTTTGGGTTCGATTCTTCTTGAAGCTTCTTTCTTTATCAATGTGGTATCTAGTCTTCCAGATGTAACGCTAGATTTCAAAGAGATTGAACAAAAACAAATTGTCTTAACCAGTGGTAAATCAGAAATTACTCTAAAAGGAAAAGATAGCGAACAGTACCCACGAATCCAAGAAATTTCTGCAAGCACACCTTTGGTTCTTGAAACCAAACTACTCAAGAAAATTATCAATGAAACAGCATTTGCTGCAAGTACGCAAGAAAGTCGTCCCATCTTAACAGGTGTTCATTTTGTATTGAGCCAACACAAGGAACTAAAAACAGTTGCGACAGACTCACACCGCCTTAGCCAGAAGAAATTGACTCTTGAAAAAAATGGAGATGATTTCGATGTGGTGATTCCTAGCCGCTCTCTACGCGAATTTTCAGCAGTATTTACAGATGATATTGAAACTGTAGAGATTTTCTTTGCAAATAATCAAATCCTCTTTAGAAGCGAAAATATTAGCTTCTACACTCGTCTCTTAGAAGGAAACTATCCTGATACAGATCGCTTGATTCCAACAGACTTTAACACTACAATTACTTTTGATGTTGTTAATTTACGTCAATCTATGGAACGTGCTCGCCTCTTATCAAGTGCGACTCAAAATGGTACTGTAAAGCTTGAAATTAAAGGTGGGGTTGTTAGTGCCCATGTTCACTCTCCAGAAGTTGGTAAAGTAAACGAAGAAATCGATACGGAGCAGGTGACTGGTGATGATTTGACTATTAGTTTCAACCCAACTTACTTGATTGATTCCCTCAAGGCTTTAAATAGCGAAAAGGTTACTATTAGCTTTATCTCAGCAGTTCGTCCATTTACTCTTGTGCCAGCAGATACTGACGAAGATTTCATGCAGCTTATCACACCAGTTCGTACAAACTAAGAGAAAGAGGTTGAGCCTGGCTCGCCTCTTTTATGATATAATCAAAAAAGAAAAGGAGAGTAGTATGTATCAAGTTGGAAATTTTGTTGAGATGAAAAAACCTCATGCTTGTATAATTAAGTCAACAGGGAAAAAGGCCAATCGTTGGGAAATTACACGCATAGGGGCAGATATCAAAATCAAATGTAGCAATTGTGACCATCTTGTTATGATGAGTCGCTATGATTTTGAACGAAAAATGAATAGGATTATTGACTAAGAACCCTTAGTTAGAGGGTTAGCAAGTTTTCCCTTTTTGTGTTATAATGTTAGGGATTGAAATGAGAACGGAGAATGAGAAACTATGGCTTTAACAGCAGGTATCGTTGGTTTACCAAACGTTGGTAAATCAACCCTTTTTAATGCAATTACAAAAGCAGGAGCAGAGGCGGCAAACTACCCATTTGCGACTATTGATCCAAACGTTGGGATGGTGGAAGTTCCAGATGAACGCCTACAAAAACTAACGGAAATGATTACTCCTAAAAAGACAGTTCCAACAACCTTTGAGTTTACAGATATTGCAGGGATTGTAAAAGGAGCTTCAAAAGGAGAAGGTCTAGGTAATAAATTCTTGGCCAATATCCGTGAAGTAGACGCGATTGTTCACGTAGTTCGTGCTTTTGATGATGAAAATGTGATGCGCGAGCAAGGACGTGAAGACGCCTTTGTGGATCCACTTGCAGATATTGATACCATTAACCTAGAATTGATTCTTGCTGACTTAGAATCAGTTAATAAACGCTATGCGCGTGTAGAAAAGATGGCACGTACGCAAAAAGATAAAGAATCAGTAGCAGAATTTAATGTTCTTCAAAAGATTAAACCAGTCCTTGAGGATGGAAAATCAGCTCGCACCATCGAATTTACAGATGAAGAACAAAAAGTTGTCAAAGGTCTATTCCTTTTGACCACTAAACCAGTTCTTTATGTTGCTAATGTGGATGAGGATGTAGTTTCAGATCCAGATTCTATCGAATATGTGAAGCAAATTCGTGAATTCGCAGCGACAGAGAATGCTGAAGTAGTAGTTATTTCCGCGCGTGCTGAGGAAGAAATTTCTGAGTTAGATGAGGAAGATAAGCAAGAGTTTCTTGAAGCACTTGGTTTGACTGAATCAGGCGTTGACAAGTTGACTCGTGCAGCTTATCACTTGCTTGGGCTTGGAACTTACTTCACAGCTGGTGAAAAAGAAGTCCGTGCTTGGACCTTTAAGCGAGGGATGAAAGCTCCTCAAGCAGCTGGTATTATCCACTCAGACTTTGAAAAAGGGTTTATTCGTGCAGTAACAATGTCATATGAGGATCTAGTGAAATATGGATCTGAAAAGGCTGTAAAAGAAGCTGGGCGTTTGCGTGAAGAAGGAAAAGAATATGTCGTTCAAGATGGCGATATCATGGAATTCCGCTTTAATGTCTAATAACATTTAACAAATAGTGTCAACTAGGTTGGAAAAAAATTCCAACCCTTTTGGCTTTTGAAAGGAAAATAAATGACTAAATTACTTGTTGGATTAGGAAATCCAGGGGATAAATATTTTGAAACCAAGCACAATGTTGGTTTTATGTTGATTGACCAATTAGCTAAAAAACAAAATGTCACTTTTATACACGATAAGATATTTCAAGCTGACCTAGCATCTTTTTTTCTTAATGGCGAAAAAATTTATCTTGTCAAACCAACGACGTTTATGAATGAAAGCGGGAAAGCTATTCATGCTTTATTAACCTACTATGGTTTGGATATTGAAGATTTACTCGTTATTTACGACGACCTTGACATGGAAGTTGGAAAAATTCGTTTAAGAGCAAAGGGCTCAGCAGGTGGCCATAATGGCATTAAATCTATTATTCAACATATAGGTACTCAGGTTTTTAACCGTGTTAAAATAGGTATTGGCAGACCTAAAAAAGGCATGTCTGTTGTTCATCATGTTTTAAGTAAATTTGATCAGGATGACTATGTAGGTATTTTACAGTCAGTTGACAAGGTTGACGATGCTGTAAAATATTATTTACAAGAGAAAAACTTTGAGAAAACAATGCAGAGGTATAACGGCTAAATGGTGACTTTATTAGATTTATTCTCAGAAAATGATCAGATAAAAAAATGGCATCAAAATCTGATAGATAAGAAAAGGCAACTAATGTTAGGTCTGTCAACTTCTACAAAGGCTCTTGCAATTGCAAGTAGTCTAAAAAAAGAAAAAAAGATTGTGTTACTGACATCGACTTATGGAGAAGCAGAACGAATTATCAGTGATCTTCTTTCTATCTTAGGAGAGGAACTTGTCTATCCATTTTTGGTAGATGATTCTCCTATGGTAGAGTTTTTGATGTCTTCACAAGAAAAAATCATTTCGCGGGTTGAAGCCTTGCGTTTTTTAACTGATTCATCTAAGAAAGGGATTTTAGTTTGTAATATCGCAGCAAGTCGATTGATTTTACCTTCTCCCAATATATTCAAAGATAGTATTGTAAAAATCTCAGTTGGTGAAGAATATGACCAACATGGCCTTCTTCACAAATTAAAGGAAATAGGCTATTGCAAAGTTACGCAAGTACAAACTCAAGGTGAGTTTAGTATTCGAGGGGATATTTTAGATATTTTTGAGATGTCTCAGTTAGAACCTTTCCGAATTGAGTTTTTTGGGGATGAAGTAGATGGAATTCGAACTTTTGAAGTAGAAACACAATTATCAAAAGAAAATCAAACAGAACTCACCATCTTTCCAGCTAGTGATATACTTTTAAGAGAAAGGGATTATACACGAGGTCAGTCAGCTTTAGAAAAGCAAATTTCAAAGACCTTATCACCGATTTTAAAATCATACTTGGAAGAGATTTTGTCAAGTTTTCATCAAAGACAGGTGCATTCAGATAGTCGGAAGTTTTTATCTTTATGTTACGATAAAACATGGACAATATTTGATTATATTGAAAAAGATACACCAGTATTCTTTGATGATTACCAGAAATTGATGAATCAGTATGAAGTCTTTGAAAGAGAATTAGCTCAATACTTTACAGAAGATTTACAGAACGGTAAAGCATTTTCTGATATGCAGTATTTTGCAGATACAGAGCAAACCTATAAAAAACAAAGTCCAGTTACCTTTTTCTCCAATCTACAAAAAGGATTAGGAAATCTCAAGTTTGATCACATTTATCAATTTAATCAATATCCTATGCAAGAGTTTTTCAATCAATTTTCTTTTCTTAAAGAAGAAATTGAGCGATATAAAAAAATGAACTACACCATTGTTCTGCAGTCTAGCAATTCAATGGGGAGTAAAACATTGGAGAATATTTTAGAGAAATATCAGATTAAACTGGATTCAAGAGATAAGTCAAGTATCTGTAAAGAATCTGTAAACTTAATTGAGGGTAATCTAAGACATGGTTTTCATTTTGTAGATGAAAAAATTCTTTTGATTACTGAACATGAGATTTTTCAAAAGAAATTAAAACGTCGTTTTAGAAGACAACATGCGTCAAATGCAGAGCGATTAAAAGATTATAATGAACTTGAAAAAGGGGACTACGTTGTTCACCATATTCATGGAATTGGTCAATATCTAGGCATTGAAACAATTGAAATCAAAGGGATTCACCGGGATTATGTCAGTGTTCAATATCAAAATGGGGATCAAATCTCCATCCCAGTTGAGCAGATTCAATTACTGTCCAAATATGTTTCAAGTGATGGGAAAGCTCCAAAACTTAATAAATTAAATGATGGTCATTTCAAAAAGGCCAAGCAAAAAGTTAAGAACCAGGTAGAGGACATAGCTGACTATTTAATCAAACTTTATTCTGAGCGTAGTCAGTTGAAGGGTTTTGCTTTCTCAGCTGATGATGATGAGCAACATGCTTTTGATGATGCTTTTCCTTATGTTGAAACGGATGATCAACTTCGCAGTATTGAGGAAATCAAGAAAGATATGCAGGATTCTCACCCCATGGATCGACTTTTGGTTGGAGATGTTGGTTTTGGGAAGACTGAAGTTGCAATGCGTGCAGCCTTTAAGGCGGTCAATGATCATAAACAAGTTGTCGTTCTAGTTCCGACGACGGTTTTAGCGCAACAACACTATACGAATTTTAAGGAAAGATTCCAAAATTTTGCTGTTAATATTGATGTATTGAGTCGCTTTAGAAGTAAAAAAGAGCAGGCGGAGACACTTGAAAAATTAAAGAATGGTCAAATCGATATTTTGATTGGAACACATCGTGTTTTGTCAAAAGATGTTGTATTTTCAGATTTAGGCTTGATGATTATTGATGAAGAGCAACGATTTGGTGTCAAGCATAAGGAAACATTGAAAGAACTGAAGAAACAAGTGGATGTCCTAACCTTGACAGCAACACCAATCCCTCGAACCCTTCATATGTCTATGTTGGGAATCCGAGATTTGTCTGTTATTGAAACACCTCCGACCAATCGCTATCCAGTGCAAACCTATGTTTTGGAAAAGAATGATAGTGTGATTCGTGATGCTGTCTTGCGTGAAATGGAGCGTGGAGGTCAAATTTACTATCTTTACAATAAAGTTGACACTATTGATCGGAAGGTTTCAGAATTGCAGGAGTTGATTCCAGAAGCTTCGATTGGGTATGTTCACGGACAAATGAGTGAAATTCAGTTAGAAAATACTCTATTGGACTTTATTGAAGGTCAGTATGATATTTTGGTGACAACTACCATTATTGAAACAGGTGTTGACATTCCAAACGCCAATACCTTATTTATTGAAAATGCAGACCATATGGGCTTGTCAACCTTGTATCAATTAAGAGGGAGAGTTGGTCGGAGCAATCGCATTGCCTATGCCTATCTTATGTATCGTCCAGAAAAATCAATCAGTGAAGTCTCTGAAAAGAGATTAGAAGCAATCAAAGGATTTACAGAATTGGGATCTGGATTTAAGATTGCTATGCGAGATCTCTCTATCCGTGGAGCAGGAAACCTTTTAGGAAAATCCCAATCAGGCTTCATTGATTCTGTTGGTTTTGAATTGTATTCTCAGTTACTAGAAGAAGCTATTGCTAAACGCAATGGCAATAAGAACACGAGAACTAAAGGAAATGCCGAGTTGATTTTACAAATCGATGCCTATCTTCCTGATACTTATATTTCTGAGCAACGACATAAGATTGAAATTTACAAGAAAATTCGTCAAATTGACAACCGTGTCAACTATGAAGAATTACAAGAAGAGTTGATGGATCGTTTTGGCGAGTATCCAGACGTGGTGGCCTATCTTTTAGAGATTGGCTTGGTCAAATCATACTTGGATAAGGTCTTTGTTGAACGTGTAGAAAGAAAAGAGAATAAGATTACAGTTCAATTTGAAAAAATCACTCAACTATTGTTCTTGGCTCAAGATTATTTTAAAGCCCTATCTGCAACGAACTTAAAAGCAGCTATAGCGGAGAATAGAGGATTAATGGAAGTCGTATTTGATGTCCGAAACAAGAAGGATTATGAAATTTTAGAAGGTCTGCTGATTTTTGGAGAAAGTTTGCTAGAGATAAAAGAATCAAAGGAAGCTAATTCTATTTGACGTTTTTCTTCTATAAAAAGGATAAAAATGGTACAATAACAATTTGAGGTAATAAAAATGAGATTAGACAAGTATTTAAAAGTATCACGAATTATTAAGCGTCGTACCGTAGCAAAGGAAGTAGCGGATAAAGGTAGAATCAAGGTAAATGGAATCTTGGCCAAAAGTTCAACAGATTTGAAAGTTGATGACCAAGTTGAAATTCGCTTTGGAAATAAATTGTTGCTTGTAAAAGTACTGGAGATGAAAGATAGTACAAAAAAAGAAGATGCAGCAGGCATGTATGAAATTATCAGTGAAACACGGGTAGAAGAAAATGTCTAAAAATATTGTACAGATGAACAATCCTTTTATTCAAAATGAACACCAACGTCGTCGTTACCTGATGAAGGAAAGACAAAAGAGGAATCGCTTTATGGGTTGGGTTCTGATTTTGATGATTTTATTGTTTATTTTACCAACCTACAATCTGGCCCAAAGTTATAATCAGTTACTGCAACGTCGTCAGCAATTGACAGAGTTGAAAGAGCAATACCAAACTCTCAGTGATGAAAAGGATAAGGAATCCGCTTTTGCTTCAAAGTTGAAAGACGAAGACTATGTGGCAAAATATGCACGCGCCAAGTACTATTACTCAAAGAAACGAGAAGCGATTTACACAATTCCTGATTTGCTTCCGAGGTAATGTCATGGAAAATATATTAAAAGTTGTTGAGCAGTTTTTAAGTTTATCAGATGAAAAACTAGAGGAATTAGCAACTAAAAATCATTTATTACGATTACAAGAAGAAAGGGAAGGAAAGAATGCGTAAGTTCTTAGTAGTTCTATTGCTACCTGCTTTTATTATCATTTCAAGAGTCGTTAGCACAGAAAAACAGCTTCCTTACTCTTCACAAGAAATTTATTATCTAACTGAGTCTAACTATGGATTCTACTATAAAGAAATTTTGGAATCCCCTAAGGTATATGGAGAAACAACTCTCTATGCTAATGAGGACCTTGTCAAGGAGTCTGGTAAATTAACTCCTGAAATCGCCTTTAAAATAGTAGAATGGCGTTTGAATAAACAAGGTATTCCTGTTTTTAAATTAGACAATCATCAGTTTATCCTTGCAGATAAGCGTTTAGTCTATGATCAAAGTCATGTTCAAACTCAAAATAGACAAGTATGGTTGGAACCAGGGTTTGTTATTTATAACAGCCCTTATGACGTTAAAGAAATTTCTTCTATCCTCTCTCCTTATCAACACGTAACAGTGGATAGAACCCTCTTTGCTGAGGGACAAGAATTTCTTCATATTGATCAAGTTGGGTGGGTATCAAAAGAGTTCGTCTCAGAAGAGGACAATCGCATCCAGAAGGTTCAAGAAATCTTATCAAACAACTATCAGAATGAAAATTACTCTATTTATGTTAAACAGCTGAGTACAGGTAAAGAGGCTGGGGTGAATGAAGACAACAAACTCTATGCAGCTAGCATCTTGAAATTGGCCTACCTTTATTATGCTCAAGATAAGATAAATCAAGGCGACTATACGCTGGACAGCAGTTTCAAGTATGTCCCAGAAGTAAATAGCTTCCCTGGATCCTATAAACCAGAAGGTAGTGGTAGTTTACCTAAAAAAGAAGATAACAAAGAATACAGTCTCCAACAGTTAATTACCAAGGTAACAAAAGAGTCAGACAATGTTGCTCATAATATTTTAGGTTATTATGTGACCAATCAATCTGACGGCGTTTTTAAAGAAAAAATGTCTACTATTATGGGTGAAGATTGGGATGTGAATGATAAATTGACTTCTTCAAAAATGGCTGGAAAAGTTATGGAAGCTATTTATAATCAGAATGGTTTTGTCTTAGAATCTCTCAGTAAGACTGATTTTGACAATCAAAGAATTGCAAAAGGTGTTTCGGTTAAGGTGGCTCATAAAATCGGAGATGCGGATGAGTTTAAACATGACACTGCGATTGTTTATACAGATTCTCCTTTCGTTATTTCTATTTTTACCAAAAATTCTGATTATGACACTATTGCTAAGATAGCCAAGGATGTCTATGAGGTTCTAAAATGAGGGAACGGGATTTTTTAAATCATTTTCTCCGAAAAGAGTATTTCAAAAAACATTCTAAAGTCGTGTTAGCTTTATCTGGCGGACTGGATTCAATGTTTTTATTTCATCTATTGTCTACTTACCAAAAAGAGTTGGGAATTGAGTTGATTTTAGCACATGTCAATCACAAGCAGAGAAGTGAGTCTGACTGGGAGGAAAATGAACTAAGGAAGTTAGCTGATGCAGCTGAACTTCCTATTTATATCACAAGCTTTTCAGGAGACTTTTCAGAAGCGCGTGCTCGAGAGTTTCGTTATGATTTTTTTAGGAAAATCATGAAAGAGGTTGGAGCAACTGCCTTGGTCACTGCCCACCATGCAGATGATCAAGTTGAAACGATTTTGATGCGGTTTATTCGTGGAAGTCGGTTACGTCATTTAATAGGAATAAAAGAAAGTCAAGTGGTTGATGAAATTGAAATCATCCGCCCCTTGTTGCATTTTCATAAAACAGACTTCCCACCAATTTATCATTTCGAAGATCAAACAAATCGTGAGAACAACTATTTTCGCAATCGTATTCGAAATAGGTATTTACCAGCGCTTGAAAAAGAAAATCCCCGCCTTAGATCCGCGCTTTTAAATCTAGGAAGTGAGATTTCAGATTACCAAGCAGCCATAACAGAGCTTTCTGAACAGATTGATGTAGAAGATTTGAATGAGCTCTTTTCATACTCAGAACAAACTCAAGGGGTCTTGCTCCAGAACTATCTCAATCAATTCCCAGACTTAAATCTTACGAAGTCTCAGTTTGATGAAGTTCGACAGATTTTAGCAAGGAAAAGCCAGTATCGTCATCCATTGAAAAATGGTTATGAATTGATAAAAGAGTATCAAAAGTTTAGAGTTTGCAAAATCAGTCCTCAGGCTGATGAAAAGGAAGATGAACTTGTGTTACACTATCAAAATCAAGTTCGATATATGGGGTATCTATTTTCTTTTGGTATTCCTATTGAAGGGAAGTCTGTTCAAAGAGTAACGGTTTCACGAGAAACATCTGTACACATTAGATATCGAAAACCTGGTGATGTTATTAGGCTGAATGGTCATCGAAAGAAACTGAGGCGTTTGTATATAGATTTGAAAATCCCTATTGAAAAACGAAAAACAACTCCTATTATTGAGCAATTTGGAGAAATTGTCTCAATTTTGGGAATTGCGACCAGTGATTTGAGTAAAAACACGAAAAATGATATAATGAACACTGTACTTTATATAGAAAAAATAGATAGGTAAAAAGATGTTAGAACACGATATTAAAAAAATCCTCATTTCACATGATGAAATTACAGAAGCAGCTAAAAAGCTAGGTAAACAATTAACCAAAGACTATGATGGAAAAAATCCAATTCTTGTTGGAATTTTGAAAGGATCGATTCCTTTTATGGCTGAGTTGGTCAAACATATTGATACACATATTGAGATGGACTTTATGATGGTATCTAGCTACCATGGTGGAACTGCAAGTAGTGGTGTCATCAATATCAAACAAGACGTAACTCAAGATATCAAAGGAAGACATATTCTATTTGTAGAAGATATCATCGATACAGGTCAAACTTTGAAAAATCTGCGAGATATGTTTATTGCAAGAGAAGCAGCTTCTGTTAAAATCGCGACTTTGTTGGACAAACCAGAGGGACGTGTTGTTGAAATTGAAGCGGATTATACTTGCTTTACTATTCCAAATGAGTTTGTGGTAGGTTATGGTCTAGATTATAAAGAAAATTATCGTAACCTTCCTTATGTTGGAGTATTGAAAGAAGAAGTTTATTCAAATTAGAAAGATTTATCTTTAATGAAAAAACAAAATAATGGTTTAGTTAGAAACCCATTTCTCTACTTGTTAATTATCTTCTTCCTAGTGACAGGATTCCAGTATTTTTACTCTGGAAATACTGCTGGGCGAAGCGAAAAAATTAACTATACAGAACTGGTAAAAGAAATTACTGCAGACAATGTAAAAGAATTAACCTATCAGCCAAATGGTAGCATCATTGAAGTGTCTGGTGTTTATAAAAATCCTAAGACTAGTAAGGAAGAAACAGGAATTCAATTTTTCACTCCTACTGCTACAACAGTAGAAAGATTCTCAAGTACTATTCTTCCGTCTGATTCAACAGTTTCAGAATTGCAAAAACTTGCTTCTGAACATCAGGCAGAAGTAACAGTCAAACATGAGAGTTCAAGCGGTATGTGGATCAATATCCTTGTCTCTGTTGTGCCGTTTGCTATTCTCTTATTCTTCCTATTCTCTATGATGGGAAATATGGGAGGAAATAGTGGCCGAAATCCAATGAGTTTTGGACGTAGCAAGGCCAAGGCTGCTAACAAAGAAGATATCAAGGTACGATTCTCAGATGTTGCAGGTGCTGAGGAAGAAAAACAAGAATTAGTAGAAGTTGTTGAATTCCTAAAAGATCCAAAAAGATTTACCAAACTTGGTGCGCGTATTCCTGCGGGTGTTCTTTTAGAGGGACCTCCGGGAACAGGTAAGACTTTGCTTGCTAAGGCGGTTGCCGGAGAAGCAGGCGTTCCATTCTTTAGCATTTCAGGATCTGACTTTGTAGAAATGTTTGTCGGAGTTGGCGCAAGTCGTGTTCGTTCTCTTTTTGAGGATGCTAAAAAAGCAGCACCAGCCATTATCTTTATCGATGAAATTGATGCTGTTGGTCGCCAACGTGGTGTCGGCCTCGGTGGAGGAAATGATGAACGTGAGCAAACCTTGAACCAGCTCTTAATTGAAATGGATGGTTTTGAGGGTAATGAAGGAATTATCGTTATCGCTGCGACAAACCGTTCAGATGTTCTTGATCCAGCTCTTCTCCGCCCAGGACGTTTTGATAGAAAAGTCTTGGTTGGTCGCCCTGATGTTAAAGGTCGTGAAGCAATCTTGAAAGTTCACGCTAAAAACAAACCTCTAGCAGAAGATGTTGATTTGAAATTAGTTGCCCAACAAACTCCAGGTTTTGTTGGTGCTGACTTGGAAAACGTTCTAAACGAGGCAGCCTTGGTTGCAGCCCGTCGCAACAAGTCAGTTATTGATGCTTCAGATATTGATGAAGCAGAAGATAGGGTTATTGCTGGACCTTCTAAGAAAGATAAGACAGTTTCACAAAAAGAACGTGAATTGGTTGCCTACCATGAGGCTGGACATACCATTGTTGGTCTAGTTTTATCGAATGCCCGTGTTGTTCATAAAGTGACTATCGTACCACGTGGCCGTGCAGGTGGTTACATGATTGCACTTCCTAAGGAAGATCAAATGCTTCTATCTAAAGAAGATATGAAAGAGCAATTAGCAGGATTGATGGGTGGTCGTGTTGCTGAGGAAATTATCTTTAATGTCCAAACGACAGGAGCTTCAAATGACTTTGAACAGGCTACTCAGATGGCGCGTGCAATGGTCACTGAATACGGTATGAGTGAAAAACTAGGCCCAGTTCAGTATGAGGGTAATCATGCTATGTTTGGTGCACAAAGTCCTCAAAAATCAATTTCAGAACAAACAGCTTATGAGATTGATGAGGAAGTTCGTTCATTATTAAATGGAGCACGGAATAAAGCAGCTGAAATTATTCAATCAAATCGTGAAACTCATAAGTTGATTGCAGAAGCATTGTTGAAATACGAAACATTGGATAGTACTCAAATTAAATCTCTTTACGAAACAGGAAAAATGCCTGAGACTGTAGAAGAGGAATCTCACGCCCTATCTTATGATGAAGTAAAATCAAAGATGAGTGAAGAAAAATAAATTTAGGCTCTTTGTCAACTGTAGTGGGTTGATAAAAAGTTACAACCTGGAGAGGACCAAATTGGTTCTCTCCTTTTTGATATTCAAAGCGATGAGAATTCTCGTTTTAAAGTTTTCAAAGTTTCGGAAGTCAAAAGCATTTCGCTTAATGACTTTGATGAGGATATTTGTGGCCTCAAGTTTTGCGTTTGAGTAGGGAAGTACAAGTGCATTAATGATCTTATCCTGATCTCTCAAAAAGGTCCTAAAAATGGTCTGGAAGATTGGATTCACAGAAGAAATGGACCCTGTGATCAATTCGAAGAAATAGTCATCGTGCTTCTCTTGAAAATGAAAGAGTAAAAGCTGATAGAGTTCATAGCGATCTCTAAGATCTTGAGAGTAAGAGAGAAGTTTTTCGAGAATCTCTTTATTGGTTAAATGCGACTGAAATGTTGGACGATAAAATCGTTTACTGCTCAGCGTATAGTTATCCTGTTGAATGAGTTTCCAGTAACGTTTCAGTGCTTTATATTCGTGCGGTCTTCTATCAAACTGATTCATAATTTGGATGCGTACGCGATTCATTGCTCGACTGAGATGCTGGATAATATGAAAGCAATCGAGAACGATTTTAGCGTTTGGGAGTGAAACAGTCTGGGAGACTGTTTCAGCCTGAGCCTAGAAATTCGAAAGCGAAGTTGTCTAGCTAAGTCATAGTAAGGGCTAAACATATCCATCGTAATGATTTTTACCTGACAGCGAACGGCTCGCTCATAGCGAAGAAAGAGATTTCGGATAACAGCTTGTGTTCTTCTCTCAAGGACAGCGATGATATTGAGATTATCAAAATCTTGCGCAATGAAGCTCATCTTCATCTCCCGATTGAAACAGTCACTTCCCTGACTGTTTCCACATCCCAACTCATGTGTTCTGGAAGGTGGTTAAGATCAGTCTTAAATTTGAATTTATGTAACTGACGAATGACTGTCGAAGTGGAGACAGATAGACTTTCGGAGATAGCTGTCATAGGGACTTTCTCAATCAATTTTTGAGTGATTTTCTGTTTGACGATGGTTGCGATCTGGTGATTCTTCTTGACTAAGGAAGTCTCTGCGACGGCTATTTTTCCACAGTCTTTACAGCGGAAACGGCGTTTTCTCAATCGAATGAGAGTCTTGTAGCCAGCACATTCGAGGTATAGGGGATTTTGGATTCTATTTGAAAGTCATATTTAGCCATTTGTCCTTGACAGTTGAGACATTTAGAGGCAGGATAATCGAGCTTAGCAATGACTTCTTTATTCGTTCCAGTATCAAGATAATCTAAGATAATAATATTTTTGTCATTAATTCCAAGTATGTTTGTGATAAAATTTAATTGTTCCATAAGATTCTTTCTAATGAGGGTTTGGTCACTTTTTCATTATAGGTCTTATGGGCCTTTTTTCTACAACAAAATAGACTCCATAATTCCTACAGTGGTTTTACCCACTACAGAAATTATAGAGCCTAAATTTAGAGAGGTTCGACCTCTATTTTTTTGTTCTAAAGTGATGGCTACCGAGCGAATGTCTTGATAGTCGACCCTCCTCGAACGGGATTAGATGACAAGTTATTAGATACCATCCTAACCTATGTACCGGAAAAAATGGTTTATGTTTCTTGCAATGTTTCGACCTTGGCGCGAGATTTGGTTAAACTGGTAAAAGTTTATGATCTCCAGTATATCCAGTCAGTTGATATGTTTCCCCACACTGCACGGACAGAAGCAGTCGTGAAGTTGATTAAGAAGAGTGTAAAATAAGGTATCCGGTTATAAAAGATAGATGCTAAAATAAAAAAATGAAGCTATTCTCAAAAAGTCCTTGACAAAGTAGGAAAAGTAGGTATAATAGAAAGAGTTGAAAAGCTCAGGTCCGTTGGTCAAGGGGTTAAGACACCGCCTTTTCACGGCGGTAACACGGGTTCGAATCCCGTACGGACTATGAGTGTATCGCAGGGTTGAAAAAAGTAAAAAAGTTTCAAAAAACTGTTGACAGGTACAGCTAGCTGTGATATACTAATATAGTTGTCGCTTGAGAGAGATTGAGTGACAAAGACCTTTGAAAACTGAACAAGACGAACCAATGTGCAGGGCACTATAACTAAGGTTATAGTACTGAACAATGAAAAAAACAATAAATCTGTCAGTGACAGAAATGAGTGAGAACTCAAACTTTTAATGAGAGTTTGATCCTGGCTCAGGACGAACGCTGGCGGCGTGCCTAATACATGCAAGTAGAACGCTGAAGCTTGGTGCTTGCACCGAGCGGATGAGTTGCGAACGGGTGAGTAACGCGTAGGTAACCTGCCTGGTAGCGGGGGATAACTATTGGAAACGATAGCTAATACCGCATAAAATTGATTATCGCATGACAATCAATTGAAAGGTGCAAATGCATCACTACCAGATGGACCTGCGTTGTATTAGCTAGTTGGTGGGGTAACGGCTCACCAAGGCGACGATACATAGCCGACCTGAGAGGGTGATCGGCCACACTGGGACTGAGACACGGCCCAGACTCCTACGGGAGGCAGCAGTAGGGAATCTTCGGCAATGGACGGAAGTCTGACCGAGCAACGCCGCGTGAGTGAAGAAGGTTTTCGGATCGTAAAGCTCTGTTGTAAGAGAAGAACGAGTGTGAGAGTGGAAAGTTCACACTGTGACGGTATCTTACCAGAAAGGGACGGCTAACTACGTGCCAGCAGCCGCGGTAATACGTAGGTCCCGAGCGTTGTCCGGATTTATTGGGCGTAAAGCGAGCGCAGGCGGTTAGATAAGTCTGAAGTTAAAGGCTGTGGCTTAACCATAGTACGCTTTGGAAACTGTTTAACTTGAGTGCAAGAGGGGAGAGTGGAATTCCATGTGTAGCGGTGAAATGCGTAGATATATGGAGGAACACCGGTGGCGAAAGCGGCTCTCTGGCTTGTAACTGACGCTGAGGCTCGAAAGCGTGGGGAGCAAACAGGATTAGATACCCTGGTAGTCCACGCCGTAAACGATGAGTGCTAGGTGTTAGACCCTTTCCGGGGTTTAGTGCCGTAGCTAACGCATTAAGCACTCCGCCTGGGGAGTACGACCGCAAGGTTGAAACTCAAAGGAATTGACGGGGGCCCGCACAAGCGGTGGAGCATGTGGTTTAATTCGAAGCAACGCGAAGAACCTTACCAGGTCTTGACATCCCTCTGACCGCTCTAGAGATAGAGTTTTCCTTCGGGACAGAGGTGACAGGTGGTGCATGGTTGTCGTCAGCTCGTGTCGTGAGATGTTGGGTTAAGTCCCGCAACGAGCGCAACCCCTATTGTTAGTTGCCATCATTCAGTTGGGCACTCTAGCGAGACTGCCGGTAATAAACCGGAGGAAGGTGGGGATGACGTCAAATCATCATGCCCCTTATGACCTGGGCTACACACGTGCTACAATGGCTGGTACAACGAGTCGCAAGCCGGTGACGGCAAGCTAATCTCTTAAAGCCAGTCTCAGTTCGGATTGTAGGCTGCAACTCGCCTACATGAAGTCGGAATCGCTAGTAATCGCGGATCAGCACGCCGCGGTGAATACGTTCCCGGGCCTTGTACACACCGCCCGTCACACCACGAGAGTTTGTAACACCCGAAGTCGGTGAGGTAACCTTTTAGGAGCCAGCCGCCTAAGGTGGGATAGATGATTGGGGTGAAGTCGTAACAAGGTAGCCGTATCGGAAGGTGCGGCTGGATCACCTCCTTTCTAAGGATAAGGAACTGCACATTGGTCTTGTTTAGTCTTGAGAGGTCTTGTGGGGCCTTAGCTCAGCTGGGAGAGCGCCTGCTTTGCACGCAGGAGGTCAGCGGTTCGATCCCGCTAGGCTCCATTGGTGAGAGATCACCAAGTAATGCACATTGAAAATTGAATATCTATATCAAATAGTAACAAGAAAATAAACCGAAACGCTGTAGTATTAAAAGAGTTTATGACTGAAAGGTCAAAAAATAAGGTTAAGTTAATAAGGGCGCACGGTGGATGCCTTGGCACTAGGAGCCGAAGAAGGACGTGACAAACGACGATATGCCTTGGGTAGCTGTAAGTAAGCGATGATCCAGGGATTTCCGAATGGGGGAACCCAACAGGTGCTACCTGTTACCCATATCTGTTAAGGATATGAGGAGGAAGACGCAGTGAACTGAAACATCTAAGTAGCTGCAGGAAGAGAAAGCAAAAGCGATTGCCTTAGTAGCGGCGAGCGAAACGGCAGAAGGGCAAACCGAAGAGTTTACTCTTCGGGGTTGTAGGACTGCAATGTGGACTCAAAGATTATAGAAGAATGATTTGGGAAGATCAGCCAAAGAGAGTAAGAGCCTCGTATTTAAAATAGTCTTTGTACCTAGCAGTATCCTGAGTACGGCGGGACACGAGAAATCCCGTCGGAATCTGGGAGGACCATCTCCCAACCCTAAATACTCCCTAGTGACCGATAGTGAACCAGTACCGTGAGGGAAAGGTGAAAAGCACCCCGGGAGGGGAGTGAAATAGAACCTGAAACCGTGTGCCTACAACAAGTTCGAGCCCGTTAATGGGTGAGAGCGTGCCTTTTGTAGAATGAACCGGCGAGTTACGATATGATGCGAGGTTAAGTTGAAGAGACGGAGCCGTAGGGAAACCGAGTCTGAATAGGGCGTATTAGTATCATGTCGTAGACCCGAAACCATGTGACCTACCCATGAGCAGGTTGAAGGTGCGGTAAGACGCACTGGAGGACCGAACCAGGGCACGTTGAAAAGTGCTTGGATGACTTGTGGGTAGCGGAGAAATTCCAAACGAACTTGGAGATAGCTGGTTCTCTCCGAAATAGCTTTAGGGCTAGCGTCGACATAAAGATTCTTGGAGGTAGAGCACTGTTTGGGTGAGGGGTCCATCCCGGATTACCAATCTCAGATAAACTCCGAATGCCAAAGAATTATGGTCGGCAGTCAGACTGCGAGTGCTAAGATCCGTAGTCGAAAGGGAAACAGCCCAGACCACCAGCTAAGGTCCCAAAATAATTGTTAAGTGGAAAAGGATGTGGGGTTGCACAGACAACTAGGATGTTAGCTTAGAAGCAGCTATTCATTCAAAGAGTGCGTAATAGCTCACTAGTCGAGTGACCCTGCGCCGAAAATGTACCGGGGCTAAAACAATTTACCGAAGCTGTGGATACCTTTATAGGTATGGTAGGAGAGCGTTCTATGTGTGGAGAAGGTGTACCGTGAGGAGCGCTGGAACGCATAGAAGTGAGAATGCCGGTATGAGTAGCGAAAGACAGGTGAGAATCCTGTCCACCGTAAGACTAAGGTTTCCAGGGGAAGGCTCGTCCGCCCTGGGTTAGTCGGGACCTAAGGAGAGACCGAAAGGTGTATCCGATGGACAACAGGTTGATATTCCTGTACTAGAGTATGTAGTGATGGAGGGACGCAGTAGGCTAACTAAAGCAGACGAATGGAAGAGTCTGTCTAAGCAGTGAGGTGTGATATGAGTCAAATGCTTATATCTGTAACATTGAGCTGTGATGGGGAGCGAAGTTTAGTAGCGAAGTTAGTGACGTCACACTGCCAAGAAAAGCTTCTAGCGTTTAAACATACTCTACCCGTACCGCAAACCGACACAGGTAGTCGAGGCGAGTAGCCTCAGGTGAGCGAGAGAACTCTCGTTAAGGAACTCGGCAAAATGACCCCGTAACTTCGGGAGAAGGGGTGCTGACATATGTCAGCCGCAGTGAATAGGCCCAAGCAACTGTTTATCAAAAACACAGCTCTCTGCTAAATCGTAAGATGATGTATAGGGGGTGACGCCTGCCCGGTGCTGGAAGGTTAAGAGGAGTGCTTAGGAGTAATCCGAAGGTATGAATTGAAGCCCCAGTAAACGGCGGCCGTAACTATAACGGTCCTAAGGTAGCGAAATTCCTTGTCGGGTAAGTTCCGACCCGCACGAAAGGCGTAATGATTTGGGCACTGTCTCAACGAGAGACTCGGTGAAATTTTAGTACCTGTGAAGATGCAGGTTACCCGCGACAGGACGGAAAGACCCCATGGAGCTTTACTGCAGTTTGATATTGAGTGTCTGTACCACATGTACAGGATAGGTAGGAGTCTAAGAGATCGGGACGCCAGTTTCGAAGGAGACGTTGTTGGGATACTACCCTTGTGTTATGGCCACTCTAACCCGGATAGGTTATCCCTATCGGAGACAGTGTCTGACGGGCAGTTTGACTGGGGCGGTCGCCTCCTAAAAGGTAACGGAGGCGCCCAAAGGTTCCCTCAGAATGGTTGGAAATCATTCGCAGAGTGTAAAGGTATAAGGGAGCTTGACTGCGAGAGCAACAACTCGAGCAGGGACGAAAGTCGGGCTTAGTGATCCGGTGGTTCCGTATGGAAGGGCCATCGCTCAACGGATAAAAGCTACCCTGGGGATAACAGGCTTATCTCCCCCAAGAGTTCACATCGACGGGGAGGTTTGGCACCTCGATGTCGGCTCGTCGCATCCTGGGGCTGTAGTCGGTCCCAAGGGTTGGGCTGTTCGCCCATTAAAGCGGCACGCGAGCTGGGTTCAGAACGTCGTGAGACAGTTCGGTCCCTATCCGTCGCGGGCGTAGGAAATTTGAGAGGATCTGCTCCTAGTACGAGAGGACCAGAGTGGACTTACCGCTGGTGTACCAGTTGTCTTGCCAAAGGCATCGCTGGGTAGCTATGTAGGGAAGGGATAAACGCTGAAAGCATCTAAGTGTGAAACCCACCTCAAGATGAGATTTCCCATGATTATATATCAGTAAGAGCCCTGAGAGAAGATCAGGTAGATAGGTTAGAAGTGGAAGTGTGGCGACACATGTAGCGGACTAATACTAATAGCTCGAGGACTTATCCAAAGTAACTGAGAATACGAAGTGTGAGGTTTTCTTGGTATTTGATAGATATTCAATTTTGAGTAGGTATTACTCAGAGTTAAGTGACGATAGCCTAGGAGATACACCTGTACCCATGCCGAACACAGCAGTTAAGCCCTAGAACGCCGGAAGTAGTTGGGGGTTGCCCCCTGTGAGATATGGAAGTCGCTTAGCTTTTATCCGCCATAGCTCAGTTGGTAGTAGCGCATGACTGTTAATCATGATGTCGTAGGTTCGAGTCCTACTGGCGGAGTATAAATCGAAACGTTCAACTGAGCGTTTTTTTATTTATAAATATAGTGGATTGTTGAAATTTCAAATTTTAATTTTTAAATCTGTAATTACCTCTTTATTTTATTTTTAGTTCGTTTAGCTTTAAATTCTTCTTTTATAGGATTTGAAGCTTTTTTAGTTCTTTTTTTTTGTTAGACTAGTGTTATTAATAAGAAAGGGAATTTTTATATGCTTCAGAAATTTTATGATCGAGCATTCGTCTTTTTGAAACTAGTTGAACAAGAATATGTCTCTTTAGGCCAGAGTTGTTCAGAGTGGGAATCACTTCATCTTCGTTTTTTACTTTATTACTTGATAAGATTTAGAATTACAAGTGTTAAAGACTTTTATTTATATCATTTTCAGACGGCCTATCGCTTGTATTTAGATAAATTCTTGCTAGAAGGCACTACTCTAAACTAGTGAGTTTCATATATATCATTTATCACGAACAATAATCAGCATTGAATTTGTGAATTTAAGGATTTTATTTAAAATTTAAGGTTAGGATTTTTATAATTTACAGAAATTCCAAATCTTTTCTAGTGTTTCTTCTTGATAAAATAGTGTTTTTTTCTTATAATAAATTGTAAGATATAATTGCAGGTGAGACTCCTGCCATGTATATGAGAAAGGAAGAGCCACACGGCTCAGACAAAGTTTTACTATGACTTCAGTTGTTGTTGTTGGTACCCAGTGGGGTGATGAAGGTAAAGGGAAAATTACAGATTTTCTTTCAGCTAATGCAGAAGTGATTGCTCGTTATCAAGGTGGTGACAATGCTGGTCACACAATTGTGATTGATGGCAAGAAATTTAAGTTACACTTGATTCCATCAGGTATTTTCTTCCCCGAAAAGATTTCTGTTATTGGGAATGGGATGGTTGTAAACCCTAAATCTCTAGTAAAAGAGTTGACTTATCTTCATGAAGAAGGTGTGACAACAGATAATTTGCGCATTTCGGATCGTGCGCATGTCATTTTACCATATCACATTGAATTAGACCGTTTGCAAGAGGAAGCTAAGGGCGACAATAAAATTGGTACTACAATCAAGGGAATCGGTCCAGCCTATATGGATAAAGCTGCTCGTGTTGGAATTCGTATTGCAGATCTTTTGGATAAAGAAATTTTTCGTGAGCGTTTGGAACGCAATCTTACGGAGAAGAATCGTCTGTTTGAAAAATTATATGATAGCACTCCTATTTCAATTGATGATATTTTTGAAGAGTACTACGAGTATGGCCAACAAATCAAGCAGTATGTGACAGATACATCTGTTATCTTGAACGATGCGCTTGATAATGGCAAACGTGTACTGTTTGAAGGTGCGCAAGGTGTCATGTTGGACATTGATCAAGGGACTTATCCATTTGTTACTTCTTCAAACCCTGTCGCTGGTGGTGTGACGATTGGGTCTGGTGTTGGTCCAAGTAAGATTGACAAGGTTGTAGGTGTCTGTAAAGCCTACACAAGTCGTGTAGGAGATGGACCGTTCCCAACTGAATTATTTGATGAAGTGGGAGATCGCATCCGTGAAGTAGGTCATGAATATGGTACAACAACTGGTCGTCCACGTCGTGTGGGTTGGTTTGACTCAGTTGTGATGCGTCACAGCCGCCGTGTATCTGGGATTACCAATCTTTCATTGAACTCTATAGATGTTTTGAGTGGTTTGGATACTGTGAAAATCTGTGTCGCCTATGTTCTTGATGGTCAACGTATTGATTACTATCCTGCTAGTCTTGAGCAGTTGAAACGTTGTAAGCCAATCTACGAGGAATTGCCAGGTTGGTCAGAAGACATCACTGGAGTCCGTAATTTGGAAGACCTTCCTGAGAATGCACGCAACTATGTTCGTCGTGTAAGCGAGTTGGTTGGTGTTCGTATCTCAACTTTCTCAGTAGGACCTGGTCGTGAACAAACTAATATTTTAGAAAGTGTTTGGTCATAGGAGATTTTTAAGATTAGTTTAAGACAGGTTGGGTATACTATAGACAGTTACAAGAAGACCTCCTAACTTGTTGTAACAAATATCCTAAACTTTTCTTTTTCATAATAATCTCCCTATTAAGTCACCGCATTCGGTGGCTTTTTTTGTGTTGAGAATCATGATATAATAATAAAATCGACAAGTAGGAAAAGGGAAAAGAGATGGATTATACGCTTGAAGAAAAAGAAGTCTTTATGAGGGAGGCTTTGAGAGAAGCTGAGATTGCCTTAGAACACGATGAAATTCCAATTGGTTGTGTGATTGTCAAGGATGGAGAAATCATTGGTAGGGGGCATAATGCGCGCGAGGAGTTGCAACGGGCGGTCATGCATGCGGAAATCATGGCCATAGAGAATGCGAACCTGAGTGAGGAGAGCTGGCGCTTGCTGGATTGCACGCTTTTTGTGACCATTGAGCCTTGTGTCATGTGTAGTGGGGCGATTGGACTCGCCCGTATTCCAAACGTGGTCTATGGGGCTAAAAACCAGAAATTTGGCGCCGCTGGGAGTTTGTATGATATCTTGACAGATGAGCGTCTCAACCATCGTGTAGAGGTTGAAACGGGAATTTTGGAAGATGAATGCGCAACTATTATGCAAGACTTTTTTAGAAATAGACGGAAAAAATAATTTTTCTTTTAAAATGAATAGGAATGTGATATAATAAATAGTGGAGCAACAGTTCTGCGTGAAGCGGGTCAGGGGAGGAATCCAGCAGCCCTAAGCGATTTGAATTGTGTGCTCTTTTTTCGTGCTTTTTTCGAATAAATAAGATAAAATAGCCTAGAATAAATGATAATAGAAAAGAGAAAAATATGAAAATTCGTGGTTTTGAATTGGTTTCGAGTTTTACAGATGAAAATTTATTGCCCAAGCGTGAGACAGCTCATGCAGCTGGCTATGACTTAAAGGTTGCCGTGCGTACGGTGATCGCGCCAGGAGAGATTGTCTTAGTTCCGACAGGGGTTAAGGCTTATATGCAACCAACTGAGGTCCTCTACCTTTATGATCGCTCTTCAAACCCTCGTAAAAAGGGCTTGGTTTTAATTAACTCAGTTGGGGTTATTGATGGGGATTATTATGGCAATCCCGGGAATGAGGGACATATCTTTGCGCAGATGAAAAATATTACGGACCAGGAAGTAGTTCTTGAAGTTGGGGAACGTGTGGTTCAGGCTGTCTTTGCTCCATTTTTGATCGCAGACGGAGATGAGGCAGACGGCGTGCGGATGGGTGGATTTGGGTCAACAGGGAAATAGAGGAATAAAATGGCAGACTATTTATTAGTTGTAGACATGCAGTCAGATTATGTTGCTGTAGGAAAAGCATATCATGAAGAACTGACTGCAGCTGTAAATGACAAAATTGCTGCTTATCCCAGTGACCGAGTTATCTATATTCTCAATCGTTTTTTCTGGGAGAGAAAAGATAGAAAGAAGAAATTTGCGACCGGCTTGCTCCTTGTATCTTCTCGTATCTTTGAGAAGCGTCGGGCTTCTTGCTTTACTAATCCAGATTTAAAAGATTTTTTAGAGGGAAACGGTGCTAAAAGCATAGAGTTTATAGGGGTAGATGGCAATGGCTGTGTTAAGGCTTCCGTTTTGGCAGCTGTCAAGGAGAATTATCAGGTTTCTGTCGATTTGTCTGCTGTCGGAGTTGTCAACCAGAAGAAATTTCAAAATACATTGTATAAGTGGCGCTCTATAGGAGTTGCAGTAGAAGGAGAATCATCATAGCTAAAAAAAAATCAACTTTTATTTGTCAAAATTGTGGGTATAATTCCCCTAAGTATCTAGGGCGTTGTCCTAACTGTGGGTCTTGGTCTTCTTTTGTAGAAGAGGTTGAGGTTGCCGAGGTCAAGAATGCACGAGTGTCCTTGACAGGTGAAAAAACCAAGCCTATGAAACTGGCTGAGGTGACTTCCATCAATGTCAATCGAACCAAGACGGATATGGAGGAATTCAACCGTGTGCTTGGAGGCGGAGTGGTACCGGGGAGTCTCGTCCTTATCGGTGGGGATCCAGGAATCGGGAAATCAACCCTTCTCCTACAAGTTTCAACGCAGCTGTCACAAGTGGGTACGGTTCTCTATGTCAGTGGGGAGGAGTCTGCCCAGCAGATTAAGTTACGGGCAGAGCGCTTGGGTGATATTGATAGTGAGTTTTATCTCTATGCAGAGACCAATATGCAGAGTGTTCGATCTGAGGTGGAGCGCATCCAACCAGATTTTCTCATCATCGACTCTATCCAGACGATTATGTCTCCTGAGATTTCAGGGGTGCAGGGGTCTGTGTCTCAGGTGCGTGAGGTGACCGCTGAGCTTATGCAGCTGGCTAAGACCAATAACATTGCCATCTTTATCGTAGGGCATGTGACCAAGGAAGGGACCTTGGCGGGTCCGCGTATGTTGGAGCATATGGTAGATACAGTGCTTTACTTTGAAGGGGAACGTCACCATACCTTTCGTATCTTGAGAGCAGTCAAAAACCGTTTTGGTTCCACTAATGAGATTGGCATCTTTGAGATGCAGTCGGGCGGATTGGTTGAGGTGCTCAATCCGAGTCAAGTTTTCCTAGAAGAGCGTTTGGATGGGGCCACTGGTTCATCCATCGTGGTAACCATGGAAGGTACCCGTCCGATTTTGGCGGAGGTTCAAGCATTGGTGACACCGACCATGTTTGGAAATGCCAAGCGTACGACGACAGGGCTTGACTTCAATCGTGCAAGTCTAATTATGGCTGTTTTGGAAAAACGTGCAGGGCTTCTCTTGCAAAATCAGGATGCCTATCTCAAATCTGCTGGCGGTGTCAAATTGGATGAACCTGCCATTGACTTAGCCGTTGCGGTTGCCATTGCTTCGAGCTACAAAGACAAGCCTACCAATCCTCAGGAATGTTTTGTAGGAGAATTGGGCTTGACTGGAGAGATTCGGCGTGTGAATCGTATCGAACAACGTATCAATGAAGCGGCAAAACTGGGTTTTACCAAGATTTATGTACCTAAGAATTCCTTGACAGGAATTACTCCACCCAAGGAAATTGAAGTCATTGGTGTGACGACGATTCAGGAAGTTTTGAAAAAGGTCTTTGCATAATCCGTGACAAATCCTCTTAAAAATGATAAGATAGGAGAAATATTTGATTATCAAATTTTTGAGGAGGGAATCGTGTCGTATTTTGAACAGTTTATGCAAGCCAATCAGGCTTATGTTGCCCTACATGGGCAGTTAAATCTGCCACTTAAACCCAAAACCAGAGTAGCTATCGTGACCTGTATGGACTCACGTCTGCACGTTGCGCAAGCTCTAGGTTTGGCCCTTGGGGATGCTCATATCTTGCGGAATGCGGGTGGTCGAGTAACTGAGGACATGATTCGTTCACTGGTGATTTCCCAGCAACAAATGGGGACAAGAGAAATCGTGGTGCTTCACCATACAGACTGTGGAGCTCAAACCTTTCAAAATGAAAGTTTTCATGAACATTTGAAACACGAGCTCGGAGTTGATGTATCTGATCAAGATTTTTTACCATTCCAGAATGTTGAAGAGAGTGTGAGAGAGGATATGCAATTGCTTCGAGAGTCTCCACTGATTCCTGATGATGTGGTTATTTCAGGTGCTGTCTATGATGTGGATACAGGAAGTATGAGAGAAGTATACTAACTTTGTCTCGAAAAAATCTCATCCTAGCATAAAATCGATTGTTAAAATGTAGGATTTTTAGTTTTAATATAGCTAATATAAAATAGCATAAAACAAGGGTATAAATGTTTGCTCTTGTTTTATTTTTGATTGAAAAATAAAGGAAAAAGCGCTACAATGGTAGATGGAAAATGTTGTGTAAAAACAAGTGATACATAAATACCGGAGGAAATCATGTCTTTTTCTGATTTAAAGCTGTTTGCCCTTTCTTCTAATAGAGAATTGGCAGAGCGTGTGGCGCAAGAAATTGGGATAGAGTTGGGGAAATCGACTGTTCGCCAATTTTCAGATGGGGAGATTCAGGTCAACATCGAAGAATCAATCCGTGGAAAACACGTCTTTATCCTACAATCAACGAGTTCACCTGTAAATGATAATTTACTTGAAATTTTGATTATGGTGGACGCATTGAAGCGTGCTAGTGCAGAATCTGTCAACGTTGTCATGCCTTACTATGGCTATGCACGTCAGGATAGAAAAGCAAGAGCGCGTGAGCCAATCACTGCAAAACTCGTTGCAAACATGCTAGAAGTTGCTGGGGTAGATCGTTTGTTGACGATTGATTTGCACGCTGCACAGATTCAGGGATTCTTTGATATTCCTGTAGATCACTTGATGGGTGCTCCATTGATTGCGGACTATTTTGAACGTCGTGGCATGGTTGGCTCTGACTACGTGGTTGTCAGCCCAGACCATGGTGGGGTAACTCGTGCTCGTAAATTGGCAGAGTTTTTGAAAACTCCGATTGCGATTATTGACAAACGCCGTAGTGTAGACAAGATGAATACCAGTGAAGTGATGAACATCATTGGTAAGGTAGAAGGTAAGACTTGTATCTTAATCGACGATATGATCGATACAGCTGGAACCATTTGTCATGCGGCGGATGCTCTTGCTGAAGCAGGTGCTGTTGAAGTTTATGCAAGCTGTACGCACCCAGTTCTTTCAGGGCCAGCTATGGACAATATCCAAAAATCAGCCATTAAAAAATTGGTTGTTTTAGATACCATCTACCTACCAGAAGAGCGCTTGATTGATAAGATTGAACAAATTTCTATCGCTCATCTCCTAGGCGATGCTATTATCCGTATTCATGAAAAACGTCCTCTTTCTCCATTATTTAGTATTGAGAAAAAAATCTAAACTTTCACTTGAATAAACGAATTTCCTAGCAGACTTTCCTCTTGCTAGGAAATTTTTTGTAGTCAAAATCTGCAAGCCTTTTCAAAATATGCTATACTGAGAAAAAAGGAGGATTTCTATGAGCCAAGAATTTATCAATCCAAGTGATGGTGTGATCCGTCAGTATCTGGCGACCAGTAAAACGTTAGCGGTAGTGGGCTTGTCCGATCGTGAGGAAACAACTAGCAATCGAGTGACCAAGGAAATGCAGGCTCGGGGCTATAAAATCATTCCAGTTAATCCCAAGGCTGCAGGTGGGGAAATCCTGGGAGAAAAGGCTTATACGAGTCTAGCTGAGATTCCTTTTCCTGTGGATATTGTCAATGTATACCGACGGAGCGAGTTTTTGCCAGATGTGGCGCGTGATTTTCTCAAGGCTGATGCTAAGATTTTCTGGGCGCAATTAGGACTTGAAAATCTAGACGCGGAAGAAATCTTGCGTGCTGGAGGATGCGATGACATCGTGATGAATCGCTGTATCAAGAGAGAACATACTCGCTTAATTCTTGAGAAATAAAAAGGTAGCCCATGGCTACCTTTTTGTATTATAAAGTACCAATCAATGCTTGCATGCCAAGACTGGTGAGGATGATGGCAATCCAGCAAAGGGCTCCGAGGACAATAGATTTGCCACTGGATCTAACCATGGCAATCAGATTGGTTTTGAGACCGATGGCACTCATGGCCATGATGATGAGGAATTTAGAGAGTTGTTTGAGAGGGGTAAAGAAGCTACTGGACACACCGAGAGAGGTAAGGAGAGTCGTTAAGAGAGAGGCCAGGATAAAATAAAGGATAAAAAGTGGGAAAACTTTTTTCAGTTGTAGGCCTTGTTTATTTTCTTGCTGGCGACTTTGCCAGTAGGAGAGAAAGAGAGTGATGGGAATGATTGCTAAGGTGCGCGTGAGTTTAACAATGGTTGCCGATTCGAGGGTATTGGTCTGATAAAGACTGTCCCAGGCACTAGCTGTGGCCGTTACAGAAGAAGTATCATTGACCGCAGTTCCTGCAAAGAGAGCAAAGCCGTCATTAGATAGATGAAGCCAGGTTCCTAGAGTTGGAAAGATGAGCGCAGCCAAGATATTGAAGAAAAAGATAACGGAAATGGCTTGGGCGACTTCCTTTTCCTTAGCATGGATAACAGGCGCTGTCGCCGCAATGGCAGAACCTCCACAGATCGAAGACCCCACTCCAATCAAGGTAGCCAGTTTTGTATCCAGTGCAAAGAAGCGCTGGAAGAAGTAGGCGACAATCAAGGAAATTGAAATTGTTGATAGGATGACAGGGAGTGAAGTTTGTCCAACTGCAAAGACTTGCGAGATATTGAGACCAAAACCAAGCAAGATAACAGCATACTGGAGTAATTTTTTGGAACTAAAGGTCAAACCTGCATCTAGTTGTTTGTAGGGGGAGAGCCAGGGGTGTAGGAGCATTCCTATAAAGATTGCAAAAACGGGTGCACCCACGACGGGGAAAAGTCCTCCTAGAAACCAAGAAATGATAGAAATGAGAAGGCAGGCCAAGATGCCTGCTCCATTTTTTGATAGAAATGACATAAAAACCTCCAATCATAATCTGTTACCATTATAGACCTGTAAACAGGAAAAGTAAAATAGAAAGTGGAAAGATATTATATAATGTATTTTTGCGGTCGGGGGGCTTTTGTAGTATAATAGAGATACGTTTTGAGAGTAGGAGGTATCTATGGACTTAACTAAGCGCTTTAATAAACAATTAGATAAGATTCAAGTTTCGTTGATTCGCCAGTTTGACCAGGCTATTTCGGAGATTCCTGGGGTCCTGCGTTTGACCTTGGGGGAACCTGATTTTACAACGCCAGATCATGTTAAGGAAGCGGCTAAGCGGGCCATCGACCAGAACCAATCCTACTATACAGGGATGAGTGGTCTGTTAACATTACGTCAGGCAGCCAGTGATTTTGTAAAAGAAAAATACCAGCTAGATTACAATCCTGAAAATGAGATCTTGGTTACAATTGGGGCGACAGAGGCTTTATCGGCTACTTTGACAGCTATTTTGGAAGAGGGAGATAAGGTGCTCTTGCCAGCTCCTGCCTATCCAGGTTATGAGCCGATTGTCAATCTAGTTGGGGCAGAGGTTGTCGAGATTGATACGACTGAAAATGGTTTTGTCTTGACTCCTGAGATGTTGGAAAAGGCCATTTTGGAGCAAGGCGACAAGCTCAAGGCGGTCATTCTCAACTATCCAGCCAATCCGACAGGAATTACCTATAGTCGGGAGCAGTTGGAAGCCTTGGCGGACGTTTTACGCAAGTATGAGATTTTCGTTGTCTGTGATGAGGTTTACTCAGAATTAACCTATACAGGCGAAGCCCATGTATCTTTGGGAACTATGCTGAGAGATCAGGCTATTATTATCAATGGTTTATCTAAGTCTCATGCTATGACAGGTTGGCGTTTAGGCTTTATCTTTGCTCCTGTGGCCTTTACAGCTCAGTTAATCAAGAGTCACCAGTACTTGGTAACTGCCGCAAACACTATGGCTCAACATGCTGCGGTGGAGGCTTTGACGGCGGGTAAAAACGACGCGGAGCCTATGAAGAAGGAGTACATTCAGCGTCGTGATTATATTATCGAGAAAATGACTGCTCTTGGTTTTGAGATTATTAAACCAGACGGTGCCTTCTATATCTTTGCTAAGATTCCTGCTGGCTACAATCAAGATTCCTTTGCTTTTCTGAAGGATTTTGCTCAGAAGAAGGCTGTTGCCTTTATCCCTGGTGCCGCCTTTGGACGCTACGGAGAAGGCTATGTTCGCCTATCTTATGCAGCTAGCATGGAGACTATCAAAGAAGCCATGAAACGACTTGAGGAGTACATGAGAGAAGCATGATTCAGTCTATCACGAGTCAAGGCTTGGTGCTCTACAATCGTAATTTTCGTGAGGATGACAAGTTAGTCAAGATTTTTACCGAGCAGGCTGGTAAGCGCATGTTTTTCGTCAAACATGCTGGTCAGTCCAAACTAGCTCCGGTTATTCAGCCCTTGGTGTTGGCTCGGTTTCTCTTGCGAATCAATGATGATGGACTCAGCTACATCGAGGACTATCACGAGGTCATGACCTTTCCCAAGATCAATAGTGATCTTTTTGTCATGGCCTATGCAACCTATGTGGCTGCTCTTGCAGATGCTAGTTTGCAGGATAATCAGCAGGATGCTCCCTTGTTTGCTTTTTTGCAAAAGACTTTGGAGTTGATGGAAGAGGGTTTGGATTATCAGGTTTTGACCAATATTTTTGAAATTCAAATCTTGACCCGATTTGGAATTGGGCTCAATTTTAATGAGTGTGTCTTTTGCCATCGGGTAGGTCAGGCCTTTGACTTTTCTTTTAAATATGGAGCCTGCCTCTGCCCAGAGCATTATCATGAAGATGAGAGACGTTGTCATCTGAATCCCAATATCCCTTATCTGCTCAATCAATTTCAAGCTATTGATTTTGAGACCTTGGAGACTATTTCGCTCAAGCCTGAAATCAAGCAAGACTTGCGCAAGTTTATAGACCAAATCTACGAAGAGTATGTTGGAATTCACCTAAAATCAAAGAAATTTATTGATTCCCTAGCCGACTGGGGACAATTACTAAAAGAGGAAGACAAATGAAAAAAATCGCAGTAGATGCTATGGGGGGCGATTACGCACCTCAAGCTATCGTTGAGGGTGTCAATCAAGCCCTTGCTGACTTTTCAGATATTGAGATTCAACTCTATGGAGACGAAAGCAAAATCAAGCAATATCTAACAGCGACAGAACGCGTCAGCATTATCCATACGGATGAGAAGATTGATTTTGATGATGAGCCTACAAAAGCTATTCGTAAGAAGAAAAATGCCAGTATGGTATTAGCGGCTAAGGCAGTCAAAGAAGGAGAGGCAGACGCTGTCCTCTCGGCTGGGAATACAGGTGCCTTGTTGGCTGCAGGATTCTTCATTGTGGGTCGTATCAGGAATATCGATCGTCCTGGGCTCATGTCGACCTTACCGACCATTGATGGCAAAGGCTTTGACATGCTAGACCTTGGAGCCAATGCAGAAAATACAGCTCATCATCTGCACCAATACGCTGTTTTGGGTTCCTTTTATGCGAAAAATGTTCGTAGAATTTCGAGACCACGTGTTGGTTTGCTCAATAATGGAACAGAAAGTAGCAAGGGTGATCCCCTTCGTAAGGAAACCTACGCCTTGCTAGCAGCGGATGAAAGCTTGAATTTTGTCGGAAACGTGGAAGCGCGTGATTTGATGAATGGCGTTGCGGATGTTGTTGTGGCAGATGGTTTCACGGGAAACGCTGTTCTCAAATCTATCGAAGGAACAGCCATGGGTATCATGGGCTTGCTTAAGACAGCTATCACAGGTGGTGGTCTTCGAGCGAAACTAGGTGCTCTTCTTCTCAAGGATAGCCTTAAAGGTTTGAAAAAGCAACTCAACTATTCAGATGTTGGTGGAGCGGTCTTGTTTGGCGTCAAGGCGCCAGTTGTAAAAACTCATGGCTCAAGTGATGCCAATGCTGTGTACAGTACGATTCGTCAGATTCGTACCATGCTAGAAACAGACGTAGTTGCTCAAACTGCGCGTGAATTTTCAGGAGAATAAAAAAGATGACAGAAAAAGAAATTTTTGACCGTATTGTAACCATTATCCAAGAGAGACAGGGAGAAGACTTTGCCGTAACAGAGGCTTTAAGTTTGAAAGACGATCTAGATGCGGACTCAGTGGACTTGATGGAGTTTGTTTTGACACTAGAAGATGAATTTGGTATCGAAATCACTGATGAGGAAATCGATCAACTTCAAAGTGTAGCGGATGTAGTAGCGATTATTAAAGATAAAAAATAGCCAAAAGCAACATGCAAGTCATGTTGTTTTTTATTTGCAGAAAAAAGAGAAACTTTTAGTAGAAATTGCGAATAAAGAGATGAGAAAGAAAAAGGAGGAACGTTTATGTATGTTACCGGTTTTTATCCGTGGTTCATTAAGTGGTTTTTAAAATAAAAATGAATAAGTTGTTCATTTTCGAATTGTTTTTCGAATAGATAGGTAAGGAAAAAGGGAAGGAGATTACGCGATGTATTTACCAATCTTATTGCCATGGTTGATCAAATGGTATTTAAAATAAATGAAATTTACCTGTTCATTTTAAATTACTTCTTGAATAGATAAGTGAGAAGAACAGGAAGAAAAAAAGATTTCAGTAATTTACCCAATCTGGCTATTTAAGTGGCTTAGAGGTTAAAGATTAAGTATTATATAGAAAAAATAAGGAGAAAAAAGATGACAAATTTTGACAACATGGAACAGAACTTTGTAGCTCTTACAGAAGAAGAGTTGACGGATGTGAATGGGGGAGCATGGCCGATTGTAGCTTGGGTGATTGCTAATCCTGTGACAGCAGCTAAAATTGCTGGTGGAATTACTGCAGCAGGAATTGTAGGTTATAATTATGTGACGGGTAGATGGTAATAGAAGGAGGAGATGATATGGAAAAATCTATTTTAAAATTTGAAACAATGACTGATACGGACTTGCAGGAAATTCAAGGGGGAGCCTTTCCCCTTCTTATCCCTGTGGCAGTTGGTTTTGTAAAAGGTTTTGTATATACAGGTGGAGCTATTTTAACAACTCGAGCACTCTTTTCAGGTAAATAGGAGTCTGCTATGAAAAAAATCTTATTAGGATTTGCTGAGGGGTATTTTGTCGTATCGATTATTCTTTATATCGCAACGTATTTGATTATGAAAAATCCGATCAATACTCTGTTTTATCCAGAAACCTATCCAATTCTGTTTGGTTTGTTTTATCTAGGATACAAGTACAAAACAAAAGAAAGTAAGATAGGGAATTGATGAACCATCAGATCGGAGTTTGAGATGAAAGTCGTTCAATTACTACAAAAAGCTTGGCCAAAGACCACTGTATTATTTAGCTCGATGGCTTAATTACTTATTAGAATCGTGGCTGATGTAAACAAGATACATCTACCTACATGGTTTGAATATTTTGATGAGCCTACGATTTCCTTGTTCTTAGTGGTTTTTATTTTACTGTATCGGGGCCAAGGAGAAAGAAAAGGAGAATAGAATGAATAGGATTGTAAAGTATGTTCTACTATTTACTTTCCTGTTTTTGATGAATATTTTCATCTTTGGGATTCTAGCAACTCTTGGATTTCAGCTAACAATGAGTGAAAGTAGTTATATGGTGCCACCTGTGTTTGCGTTTATCATTTTATACGCCATTCACAAAAGAAGTGGGAAAGGTAAGAAATCTGTGTAATTGAATGTTCTAGGCAGGACTCTTGTTCTGCCTATTTTCTTTGGTAAAAGTGCTGTTCAGGTGAGGATATTGTTTTTTCAGAAATAATTCCCTTATTTCTTCTTCGTTTGGTTAAAATAATCTTACAAAGTTTTTAAGAGATTGTTAGAAAAAAGGAGATGGATATGAAATTTGGGAAAAAACACTATCGTCCTCAGGTGGATCAGATGGATTGCGGCGTGGCTTCCTTGGCTATGGTATTTGGCTACTACGGTAGTTATTACTCCTTGGCTCATCTACGAGAGTTGGCCAAGACGACTATGGATGGGACGACCGCTTTGGGACTTGTAAAGGTGGCAGAGGAGATTGGGTTTGAGACGCGGGCTATCAAGGCGGATATGACGCTCTTTGATCTGCCAGATTTGACCTTTCCTTTTGTGGCTCATGTGCTTAAGGAAGGGAAATTGCTCCACTACTATGTGGTGATTGGTCAGGATAAAAAGCACATTCATATCGCTGATCCGGATCCTGGTGTCAAGCTGACCAAGATTTCCCGTGAGCGATTTGCGCAAGAGTGGACAGGGGTTAGTATTTTTATGGCACCATCTCCGGGCTATAAACCTCATAAGGAGAAGAAACAGGGGCTCCTATCCTTCTTGCCGATTTTACTCAAACAGCATGGCTTAATTACCAATATCGTCCTAGCGACACTCTTGGTAACACTGATTAACATTGTAGGTTCTTATTATCTGCAGTCCATCATTGATAGTTACGTACCAGACCAGATGCGCTCGACGCTGGGCATCATCTCAATAGGACTAGTCATTGTCTATATCCTCCAGCAGATTTTGTCTTATGCGCAGGAATACCTCTTACTTGTTCTGGGTCAACGGTTGTCCATCGATGTGATTTTGTCCTACATCAAGCATGTTTTTCACCTGCCGATGTCCTTTTTCGCGACACGCAGGACAGGAGAAATCGTATCTCGTTTTACAGATGCCAATAGTATCATTGATGCGCTGGCGTCGACCATTCTGTCGATTTTCCTAGATGTGTCGACGATTTTGATTATCTCGCTTGTCTTGTTTTCACAAAATATGACACTCTTTTTCATTAGTCTACTTGCGCTTCCCATCTATACAGTGATTATCTTTGCCTTTATGAAGCCTTTTGAAAAGATGAATCGGGATACCATGGAAGCTAATGCGGTTCTGTCTTCTTCTATCATCGAGGACATCAACGGCATTGAGACCATTAAATCTTTGACCAGTGAGAGTTCGCGCTATCAAAAGATTGACAAGGAATTTGTGGCTTATCTGAAAAAATCTTTTACCTATAGTCGGGCAGAAAGCCAGCAAAAGGCTCTGAAAAAAGTTGCCCAGCTCCTGCTCAATGTTGGTGTTCTCTGGATGGGAGCAGTTCTTGTCATGGATGGGAAAATGAGTTTGGGCCAGCTGATTACTTATAATACTTTGCTTGTTTACTTTACCAATCCTTTGGAAAATATCATCAACCTACAAACCAAACTTCAGACAGCGCAGGTTGCCAATAACCGTCTAAATGAAGTGTATCTAGTAGCTTCGGAGTTTGAGGAGAAGAAAACGGTAGAAGATTTGAGCATGATGAAGGGAGAGATGACCTTTAAGCAGGTTCACTATAAGTATGGCTATGGTCGTGACGTCTTGTCGGATATCAATTTGACCATTCCTCAAGGGTCTAAGATGGCTTTTGTGGGGATTTCGGGGTCAGGTAAGACCACTTTGGCCAAGATGATGGTTAATTTTTACGACCCAAGTCAAGGGGAGATTAGTCTGGGTGGTGTCAATCTTAATCAGATTGACAAAAAGGCTTTGCGCCAGTACATCAATTATTTGCCTCAACAACCCTATGTCTTTAACGGGACGATTTTAGAAAATATTCTCCTTGGAGCTAAGGAGGGAACGACTCAGGAAGATATCTTACGGGCAGTCGAGTTGGCCGAGATTCGGGAGGATATTGAGCGTATGCCCCTGAATTATCAGACAGAATTGACTTCGGATGGGGCAGGAATTTCAGGTGGACAACGGCAGCGAATCGCTCTGGCGCGTGCTCTCTTGACGGATGCCCCTGTCCTAATCTTGGACGAGGCGACCAGCAGTTTGGATATTTTAACAGAGAAGCGGATCGTGGATAATCTTATGGCTCTAGACAAGACCTTGATTTTCATCGCCCATCGCTTGACCATCGCTGAGCGGACAGAAAAGGTTGTTGTTTTGGATCAGGGCAAGATTGTCGAAGAGGGCACCCATGCAGGCTTGCTTGCACAGGATGGTTTTTACGCTCATTTGGTGAATAGCTAGAAAGAGGAGAGGATGAAACCAGAATTTTTAGAAAGTGCGGAGTTTTATAATCGTCGTTACCATAATTTTTCCAGTCGGGTGATTTTACCTATGTCACTTCTGCTCATGTTTTTACTGGGATTTGCAGTTTTTGCAGAGAAAGAGATTAGTTTGTCTACCAGAGCGACTGTCGAACCTAGTCGGATCATTGCCAATATCCAGTCGACTAGCAATCAACGCATTGTGGCAAATTATCTGGAAGAAAACAAACTAGTCAAGCAGGGGGAACTCCTCGTTCAGTACCAGCAAGGTGCGGAAGCTGTCCAGGTTGAGGCATATGCCAGTCAATTGGAGATGTTAAAGGATCAAAAAAAGCAGTTGGGGTATTTGCAATCCAGTTTGAAAGAGGGGAGTGATCAATTTCCAGAGGCGGATAAGTTTGGTTATCAGGAGATGTTTCGAGACTATCTCAGCCAAGCTAGTAGTCTTAGGAGTAATGTTTCTCAGCAAAATGCCAGCATCTCCTCTCAAAATGCGGCAGCAAGTCAGAGCCAGGCCGAGATTGGCAATCTTATCAGTCAAACAGAGGATAAAATTCGAGACTATAAAGCAGCAAAGTCAGCGATTGAAAAGGGAGATCAACTGGATAGTCAGAATCCAGCCTACTCTTTTTATCAGACCTATAAAAATCAAGGTGAAGAAGATCCGCAAGCTAAATCGCAGGTTATTGCGCAAGTGGATGCACAAATTGCTCAGCTAGAGTCCAGTCTAGCTACGTATCGTGTACAGTATGCGGGTTCTGGAGCTCAACAGGCTCATGCAACGGGACTGGATAGTCAACTGGAATCGCTCAAATCTCAGCACTTAGTCAAAGTCGGTCAGGAATTAACTCTTTTGGATCAGAAAATTTTGGAGGCGGAATCGGGTAAGAAGGTACAGGGAGGTCTCCTAGATAAAGGGAAGATTACAGCAAGTGAGGATGGGGTGCTTCACCTCAATCCTGAGACTAGTGAATCTACGATGGTCGCAGAAGGAACCCTGCTAGCCCAACTCTACCCATCCTTGGAAAAAGAAGGGAAAACCAAACTCACAGCTTATCTCAGTTCAAAAGATGTTGCTAGAGTCAAGATTGGGGACTCTGTTCGTTATACTACGACTAATGATGCGAAGAATCAAATTTTCCTGGATTCTACGATTACAAGTATCGATGCGACAGCTACAAAGACTGAAAAAGGGAATTTCTTTAAAATTGAGGCGGAGACCCATCTGACTTCTGAGCAGGCTGAAAAACTTCGCTATGGTTTAGAAGGCCGCCTGCAGATGATTACGGGAAAGAAAAGCTATCTCCGTTATTTTTGGGATCAATTTTTGAATAAAGGGTAATATTCGTGTTTTTCAGAGGATAAATGATTTTAAAACTGTAAGAAGAGCTTATCTTGCAGTTTTTCTTTACGCTTAAAATAGGAAAACGTTATTTATTCGTAAAAACCTTGAATTTTCCATGCTTTTGTGGTAGAATGTGCTCAAGTAAAACGAAAGGCGAACTTTAAAATGTCAAAACAACTGATCTATTCGGGAAAAGCCAAGGATATCTATACAACTGAGGATGAAAATCTCATTATTTCAACTTACAAGGACCAAGCAACTGCCTTCAACGGTGTCAAGAAGGAGCAGATTGCGGGCAAGGGAGTGTTAAATAATCAGATTTCATCTTTTATTTTTGAGAAATTAAATGCGGCTGGTGTAGCGACTCATTTTGTGGAGAAACTTTCAGACACGGAACAACTCAATAAAAAGGTGGAGATTATTCCTTTGGAAGTTGTGCTCCGCAACTACACGGCTGGTTCCTTTTCAAAACGTTTTGGCGTAGAAGAAGGTATCGCATTTGAGACTCCAATTGTCGAATTTTACTATAAAAATGACGATTTGGATGATCCTTTTATCAATGATGAGCATGTGAAATTCCTAAAAATTGCGGATGACCAGCAGATTGCTTACTTGAAGGAAGAGACGCGTCGTATCAATGAGCTTTTGAAAGCTTGGTTTGCTGAGATTGGCCTTAAATTGATTGACTTTAAGCTAGAGTTCGGTTTTGACAAGGATGGCAAGATTATCTTGGCAGACGAGTTTTCACCAGATAACTGCCGTTTGTGGGATGCAGATGGCAACCACATGGACAAGGATGTTTTTCGTAGGGGATTGGGAGAACTAACCGACGTTTATGAGATTGTCTGGGAGAAATTGCAGGAATTGAAATAATCTGTTTGCAAGACTCTCAAGTTCGTTTGGTAATATTGCAAGAGCTGAAATAAAGGAATAAGAATTGATGGATAAACGTATTTTTGTTGAGAAAAAGGCTGATTTTCAGGTTAAATCAGAGAGTTTGGTAAGGGAGCTCCAGCACAACTTGGGACTGTCAACTTTGAAAAGTATTCGCATTGTGCAAGTTTATGATGTCTTAGATTTGGCAGAGGACTTGTTTGCACCTGCGGAAAAACACATCTTCTCTGAGCAGGTAACAGACCATGTCTTGGATGAATCAGCCGTGCAGGCGGACCTTGCTAACTATGCTTTCTTTGCCATTGAAAGTTTGCCAGGGCAGTTTGACCAGCGTGCAGCTTCTTCACAGGAAGCCTTGCTTTTACTGGGAAGTTCAAGTGATGTAACAGTCAACACAGCCCAGCTTTACTTGGTCAATAAGGATATTGATGCGACTGAGTTGGAAGCGGTCAAGAACTACCTGCTCAACCCAGTTGATTCTCGTTTCAAGGACATCACGACAGGGATTGCCAAGCAGGAATTTTCAGAGTCAGACAAGACTATTCCAAAATTGACTTTCTTTGAAAGTTATACGGCAGAAGACTTTGCTCGCTACAAGGCCGAGCAAGGGATGGCCATGGAAGTGGATGATCTGCTCTTTATCCAAGACTATTTTAAATCAATCGGGCGCGTGCCAACTGAGACAGAGCTCAAGGTTTTGGACACTTATTGGTCTGACCACTGTCGTCACACGACTTTTGAGACCGAGTTGAAACAGATTGATTTCTCAGCTTCTAAATTCCAAAAGCAATTGCAAGCGACTTATGACAAGTATATTGCCATGCGTGAGGAACTAGGTCGGTCTGAAAAGCCACAAACCTTGATGGATATGGCGACTATTTTTGGTCGTTATGAGCGTGCTAATGGTCGTTTGGACGACATGGAAGTGTCAGACGAAATTAATGCTTGCTCGGTCGAAATCGAAGTGGATGTCAATGGTGTGAAAGAACCATGGCTCCTTATGTTTAAAAACGAAACCCACAACCACCCAACGGAAATTGAACCATTTGGTGGGGCTGCTACTTGTATCGGTGGAGCCATTCGTGACCCGTTGTCAGGGCGTTCATACGTTTACCAAGCTATGCGTATCTCTGGTGCGGGTGATATTACAGCTCCGATTTCAGAAACGCGTGCTGGGAAATTGCCACAACAAGTCATTTCGAAGACAGCGGCTCATGGTTATTCTTCGTATGGTAACCAGATTGGTCTGGCGACGACCTACGTTCGTGAGTACTTCCACCCAGGCTTTGTGGCCAAACGCATGGAGCTAGGTGCCGTTGTCGGTGCTGCTCCTAAGGAAAATGTAGTTCGTGAAAAACCAGAAGCGGGTGATGTGATTATCTTGCTCGGTGGCAAGACTGGGCGTGATGGTGTCGGTGGTGCGACAGGGTCTTCTAAGGTTCAAACAGTTGAGTCTGTAGAGACTGCTGGAGCTGAGGTTCAAAAAGGGAATGCCATCGAAGAACGCAAGATTCAACGCCTTTTCCGTAATGGTGAAGTAACCCGCCTTATCAAGAAATCTAATGACTTTGGTGCTGGTGGTGTCTGTGTGGCCATCGGTGAATTGGCAGATGGTCTTGAAATCGACCTCAACAAGGTTCCTCTTAAATACCAAGGTTTGAACGGTACAGAAATTGCCATCTCTGAATCACAAGAACGAATGGCAGTTGTGGTGCGTCCTGAAGACGTAGATGCCTTCGTTGCGGAATGTAATAAAGAAAATATTGACGCTGTTGTGGTTGCGACAGTGACTGAAAAACCAAATCTAGTCATGCACTGGAATGGTGAAATCATTGTGGACTTGGAACGTCGTTTCCTTGATACAAATGGTGTGCGCGTGGTCGTCGATGCCAAGGTAGTGGATAAGGACGTCGAACTTCCAGAAGAACGCACAACAAGCACTAACACACTTGAAGCTGATACCCTTGCGGTATTGTCTGACCTCAACCATGCGAGTCAAAAAGGTTTGCAAACCATCTTTGACTGTTCGGTCGGTCGTTCAACGGTCAATCACCCACTTGGTGGTCGCTTTCAACTCACACCAACTGAGGCGTCTGTGCAGAAATTACCAGTTCAGCACGGTGTGACGAATACTGCGTCAGTCATGGCGCAAGGATTTAACCCTTATGTTGCAGAATGGTCTCCATATCATGGCGCTGCTTATGCGGTTATCGAAGCAACTGCTCGTTTGGTTGCTGCTGGTGCCAACTGGTCCAAGGCCCGCTTCTCTTATCAAGAGTATTTCGAGCGCATGGATAAACAAGCAGAGCGTTTTGGTCAGCCAGTAGCAGCTCTCCTAGGTTCTATCGAAGCACAAATCCAGCTTGGCTTGCCATCTATCGGTGGTAAGGACTCTATGTCTGGTACCTTTGAAGAATTAACCGTACCACCAACCTTGGTTGCCTTTGGGGTGACGACGGCAGATAGCCGTAAGGTCCTCTCTCCTGAGTTCAAGACTGCTGGTGAAAACATCTACTACATCCCAGGTCAAGCCCTCTCTGCAGAGATTGATTTTGACTTGATTAAGTCTAACTTTGCTCAATTTGAAGCCATCCAAGCTGGTTACAAAATAACATCTGCATCAGCTGTTAAATACGGAGGTGTCCTTGAAAGCTTGGCTCTTGCTACTTTTGGGAACCATATTGGTGCAGAGGTGACCTTGCCTGAACTTGAAAGTTCTTTAACAGCTCAATTGGGCGGATTTGTCTTCACATCTCCTGAAGAGATTGCTGGAGTAGAGAAAATCGGTCAAACAAGCGCAGACTTTACACTCGTTGTCAACGGTGTGAAGTTAGATGGACAGAAACTTGACAGTGTCTTCCAAGGAAAACTAGAAGAAGTTTACCCTACTGAATTTGCACAAGCCAAAGAATTGGCTGAAGTTCCAGCTGTCGCTTCTGACGCAGTCATCAAAGCCAAGGAAACTATTGAAAAACCTGTGGTTTACATCCCAGTCTTCCCAGGAACCAACTCAGAATATGACTCAGCTAAAGCATTTGAAAAAGAAGGTGCAGAGGTTAACTTGGTGCCATTTGTGACCTTGAATGAAGAAGCTATTGTCAAGTCAGTTGAAACCATGGTTGACAATATCGGCAAGGCAAACATTCTCTTCTTTGCAGGTGGATTCTCAGCTGCGGATGAACCGGATGGATCAGCTAAGTTTATTGTCAATATCCTTCTTAATGAAAAAGTGCGTGCAGCCATTGATAGCTTTATCGCTCGTGGTGGCTTGATTATCGGTATCTGTAATGGATTCCAAGCCTTGGTCAAATCAGGTCTTCTTCCATACGGGAATTTCGAGGATGCCAGCGGTACTAGTCCAACCCTCTTCTACAATGATGCCAACCAACATGTGGCCAAGATGGTGAAAACTCGGATTGCCAATACCAACTCACCATGGTTGGCTGGAGTACAGGTGGGCAATATCCATGCCATTCCAGTATCGCACGGTGAAGGGAAATTTGTCGTGACAGCTGAGGAATTTGCAGAGCTCCGTGATAATGGTCAAATCTTCAGCCAATACGTTGATTTTGACGGCAAACCAAGTATGGATTCTAAGTACAATCCGAATGGTTCTGTAAATGCCATCGAAGGGATTACCAGCAAGAACGGTCAAATCATCGGTAAGATGGGCCATTCAGAACGTTATGAAGACGGTCTTTTCCAAAACATCCCAGGAAATAAAGACCAGCACCTGTTTGCGTCGGCTGTTAAATACTTTACTGGAAAATAAGACTTACATATTTTCTAATAGATAGTATCCGTAATGTAAAAGTCATGTAGATTTAGCTCATGGTGCTACACAAATAAAAATTAGGTATAAAAAATGACATACGAAGTAAAATCTCTTAATGAAGAATGTGGTGTTTTCGGTATCTGGGGACATCCAGATGCTGCAAAATTGACCTATTTTGGTCTCCACAGTCTTCAGCACCGTGGTCAGGAGGGGGCAGGAATCCTCTCCAATGATCAGGGGCAATTGAAGCGCCATCGTGATATGGGGCTTTTATCAGAAGTCTTCAAAAATCCAGCTAATTTGGATAAATTGACTGGTACGAGCGCGATTGGGCATGTTCGTTATGCGACGGCTGGCGAAGCTTCTGTAGATAATATCCAGCCCTTCCTTTTTCGCTTTCATGATATGCAGTTTGGACTTGCTCACAATGGAAATCTGACCAATGCCGAATCGCTCAAGAAAGAATTGGAACAAAGTGGCGCTATTTTCAGTTCAACTTCGGACTCGGAAATCTTGGCTCACCTCATTCGTCGGAGTCACAATCCGAACTTGATGGGTAAAATCAAGGAAGCACTTAGTCTCGTCAAAGGTGGCTTTGCTTATATCCTGCTATTTGAGGACAAGTTGGTTGCGGCCCTTGACCCTAATGGCTTCCGTCCGCTTTCTATCGGGAAAATGGCCAATGGAGCAGTTGTTGTTTCCTCTGAAACTTGTGCTTTTGAAGTCATTGGTGCCGAGTGGATTCGCGATGTAAAACCAGGAGAGATTGTAATCGTGGATGACAATGGGATTCAGTATGATAGCTATACGAATGATACCCAGTTGGCGATCTGCTCTATGGAGTATATCTACTTTGCCCGTCCTGACTCTAATATCCATGGTGTTAATGTCCATACAGCTCGCAAACGTATGGGGGCTCAATTAGCGCGTGAGTTCAAGCACGAAGCGGATATTGTGGTCGGTGTGCCAAATTCCTCACTCAGCGCAGCTATGGGATTTGCAGAAGAATCTGGTCTGCCAAATGAAATGGGCCTCATCAAAAACCAATACACGCAACGTACCTTTATTCAACCGACTCAAGAATTGCGGGAGCAAGGGGTGCGGATGAAACTGTCTGCTGTTTCGGGCGTTGTCAAAGGCAAACGTGTGGTGATGATTGATGATTCCATTGTTCGTGGGACAACCTCTCGCCGTATCGTTCAGCTTTTGAAAGAAGCAGGTGCGTCTGAGGTTCACGTTGCCATTGGAAGTCCTGCGCTAGCTTATCCATGTTTTTACGGGATTGATATCCAGACGCGTCAGGAGCTGATTGCGGCCAATCATACGGTCGAAGAAACCTGCCAAATCATTGGTGCGGATAGTTTGACCTATCTTTCGATTGATGGCTTGATTAATTCTATCGGCATCGAAACAGATGCGCCAAACGGTGGTCTCTGTGTAGCTTACTTTGACGGCGACTACCCAACTCCTCTCTACGACTATGAAGAAGACTATCGTAGAAGTTTGGAAGAAAAGACCAATTTTTACAAATAAGTGGAAGAAGGCTCTCCATTAAAGGAAAGGAAGAGGAGACAAAAATGACAAATAAGAATGCTTATGCTCCACGTCTCGCTACTGACTAAAAGCTAAAGCATTTGTCAGTAGACGCTTTGCCCTATGGGATCAAAGCTAGAGCCCTGACTAGTATTTTTAGATAAAATAATTGTTTATCTAAAAATACGTCGCAATCTTCTCAAAGAAAAGGAAAAATAAAATGGCAAATAAAAATGCGTACGCCCAGTCGGGTGTAGATGTTGAAGCGGGTTATGAAGTTGTTGAGCGGATCAAAAAGCACGTGGCTCGCACGGAGCGTGCGGGTGTCATGGGAGCTCTTGGTGGTTTCGGTGGCATGTTTGACCTTTCAAAAACAGGTGTTAAAGAGCCCGTCTTGATTTCAGGGACTGATGGAGTCGGGACCAAGCTCATGTTGGCTATCAAGTACGACAAGCACGATACCATCGGGCAGGACTGTGTAGCCATGTGTGTCAATGATATCATCGCTGCAGGTGCGGAGCCTCTTTACTTCCTTGACTATGTGGCGACAGGGAAGAATGAACCAGCTAAACTAGAACAAGTGGTTGCTGGTGTGGCAGAAGGCTGTGTGCAGGCTGGTGCAGCTCTCATCGGTGGAGAAACGGCTGAAATGCCTGGTATGTATGGCGCAGATGATTATGACTTGGCTGGTTTTGCGGTCGGCGTGGCTGAAAAATCTCAAATCATTGACGGTTCAAAAGTGGCAGAAGGTGATGTTCTTCTCGGACTTGCTTCAAGTGGGATTCACTCAAATGGTTACTCACTCGTGCGTCGTGTTTTTGCGGAATACACAGGTGAGGAAGTCTTGCCAGAATTGGAAGGCAAGAAACTCAAGGAAGTTCTTCTTGAGCCGACTCGTATCTATGTCAAGGCTGTCTTACCACTCATCAAGGAAGAGTTGGTCAACGGTATTGCCCACATCACAGGTGGTGGATTTATCGAGAATGTCCCTCGTATGTTTGCGGCTGACCTAGCTGCGGAAATTGAAGAAGACAAGGTTCCAGTCCTTCCTATTTTCAAAGTTCTTGAAAAATACGGTGAAATCAAGCATGAAGAAATGTTTGAAATCTTCAATATGGGTGTGGGACTCATGTTGGCAGTTAGCCCTGAAAATGTAGGTCGCATCAAGGAATTGCTGGATGAACCAGTCTATGAGATTGGTCGCATCGTCAAGAAAGAAAACGAAAGTGTCATCATCAAATGAAAAAAATAGCGGTTTTTGCCTCTGGTAACGGCTCAAATTTTCAGGTGATTGCTGAAGAATTTCCGGTGGAGTTTGTCTTTTCAGACCATCGTGACGCCTATGTGCTGGAACGTGCAGACAAGCTCGGCGTCCTGTCCTATGCTTTTGAACTCAAGGAGTTTGAGAACAAGGCGGACTACGAAGCAGCTCTTGTCGAGCTCTTGGAAGAACACCAGATTGACTTGGTTTGTTTAGCAGGCTATATGAAAATCGTTGGGCCAACTTTATTGTCAGCTTATGAGGGCCGAATTATCAACATTCATCCAGCCTACCTGCCAGAATTTCCAGGAGCTCATGGGATTGAGGACGCTTGGAATGCTGGAGTTACTGAGAGCGGCGTGACCATTCACTGGGTGGACTCAGGTGTGGATACAGGCAAGGTCATCAAACAGGTTCGTGTACCAAGGCTCGCTGATGATGACATCGAAAGCTTTGAAGCTCGCATTCATGAGGCTGAGTACAAGTTGTATCCAGAGGTTATTAGAGAATTGTTGGATAAGTAAATGAAAGGAAAAAACATGACTAAACGCGCCTTAATCAGCGTCTCAGACAAAGTGGGCATTGTTGAATTTGCCCAAGAACTTAAAAAACTTGGTTGGGAGATTATCTCGACAGGTGGGACAAAGGTTACCCTTGATAATGCTGGTGTGGAGACCATTGCCATCGATGATGTGACGGGCTTCCCAGAAATGATGGATGGCCGTGTCAAGACCCTTCACCCAAATATCCATGGTGGGCTCCTCGCTCGTCGTGATCTCGATAGCCACCTTGAGGCGGCTAAGGACAATCAGATCGAGCTCATTGACCTTGTTGTGGTCAACCTTTATCCTTTCAAGGAAACGATTCTCAAACCAGATGTGACTTACGCTGATGCGGTGGAAAATATCGATATCGGTGGGCCATCTATGCTTCGTTCAGCAGCGAAGAATCATGCCAGCGTAACAGTTGTGGTAGACCCTGCTGACTATGCTGTGGTGCTTGACGAATTGGCAGCAAATGGCGAAACAAGTTACGAAACTCGTCAACGTTTAGCAGCAAAGGTTTTCCGTCACACAGCGGCTTATGATGCCTTGATTGCAGAGTATTTCACAGCTCAAGTTGGAGAAAGCAAACCTGAAAAGCTCACTTTGACCTACGACCTCAAGCAACCAATGCGCTATGGGGAAAATCCTCAACAGGATGCAGACTTTTACCAAAAAGCCTTGCCGACAGATTACTCCATTGCTTCAGCCAAACAGCTTAACGGTAAGGAATTGTCCTTCAATAACATCCGTGATGCGGATGCTGCCATTCGTATTATCCGTGACTTCAAAGACCGTCCAACCGTTGTAGCTCTCAAACACATGAACCCATGTGGAATCGGTCAGGCTGATGACATCGAGACTGCTTGGGACTACGCTTATGAGTCAGACCCAGTCTCTATCTTTGGTGGGATTGTCGTTCTCAACCGTGGGGTGGATGCTGCGACAGCTGAGAAGATGCACGGCGTTTTCCTTGAAATCATCATCGCACCAAGCTATACGGATGAAGCGCTAGCTATTTTGACCAATAAAAAGAAAAACTTGCGTATCCTTGCCTTACCATTTGATGCTCAAGATGCCAGTGAAGCAGAAGCAGAATACACTGGTGTTGTAGGTGGACTTCTCGTTCAAAACCAAGATGTTGTCAAAGAAAGTCCAGCTGACTGGCAAGTAGTGACTAAACGCCAACCAACTGAGACAGAAGCGACAGCCCTTGAGTTCGCTTGGAAGGCTATCAAGTACGTCAAATCAAACGGAATCATCGTGACCAATGACCACATGACACTTGGCGTTGGCCCAGGACAAACCAACCGAGTGGCTTCTGTTCGCATTGCCATTGAACAAGCCAAAGACCGCCTTGACGGCGCTGTGCTTGCTTCCGATGCCTTCTTCCCATTTGCGGATAACGTGGAAGAAATCGCCAAATCGGGTATCAAAGCCATCATCCAACCAGGTGGCTCTGTCCGTGACCAAGAATCTATCGAAGCAGCGGATAAATACGGCTTGACTATGGTCTTCACAGGAGTGAGACATTTTAGACATTAGGAGATTATTTATGAGAAACGTAAAGAATAAAAATATTCATGGGAATGTAAGTAATTTTGATAATTCTACAAATATAAAACATACGACAAATATATTTCATACGAATGTAATGACTAAAGTTAATACAGAAAGCTCGACCGATGATAATTCTGAGATTATGTGGATTATTATTATTTCGCTATTTGTAATATCTCTATTTATATTATTTATTAATCCCGTTAGGAATTTTCTTAACAACAACATTATTTTCATATGGGCTTATCTTGTCATTGCTTCAATAGCTCCTTTATTTTATATATTTTATAAATCGGGAGAATATAGATTGAAGAATACTATAATTGCTCTAGTCCAAACTACTATCGTGATAAGTGCTAATATAATAAACCAAAATATAAAATTCCCTGAACAATTGGCAGACTATTTGAATCAATTTTCTGACGGGAAATTAGATAACCTTTTAAATGTTCTAATTAGTTATTTCCAAAATGGCAACAGTAAATTTTTCTTGTATCTATTATTATATATTTTTTGTTATGTAATCTCGATATTGTCACCACTTGTAGTTGGATATAACACTTTTAAATTTAAAAAAATACCTAATATCGTACCGTGGATAGCTTTAGTAATTTCAATATTGTTTGCATACTTTGGTATAAAAATATTACAATAATTATTGATAGTTATAATTAAAAGTCGTAAAAACCGGTCTTTACAGGCGTGAGACATTTTAGACATTAAGAAGACGAAAGGGAAGAAAACAGTTTCTTTCCCTTTTTTGCTCAAAAAAGCTTAATGAAACAAGATTAAAACGAACGTTTATGATATAATGTTAGTAAATAATTCGCAAAAGAGGTTGAGAGATGAAACTGTTAGTTGTCGGTTCAGGAGGTCGTGAACATGCCATTGCCAAGAAGTTGCTTGAGTCAAAAGACGTTGAAAAAGTCTTTGTGGCTCCGGGAAATGACGGGATGACTCTGGATGGTCTGGAATTGGCAAACATCGCTATTTCCGAACATTCTAAGTTAATAGAGTTCGTAAAGGATAATGATATTGCTTGGTCCTTTATCGGACCAGATGATGCCCTTGCTGCTGGTATCGTGGATGATTTTAACAAAGCTGGGCTCAAGGCTTTTGGTCCGACTAAGGCTGCAGCGGAGCTGGAGTGGTCCAAGGATTTTGCTAAGGAAATTATGGTCAAATACGGCGTTCCGACAGCAGCTTATGGGACTTTTTCAGATTTCGAGGAAGCTAAGGCTTACATCGAGGAAAAAGGAGCTCCAATCGTCGTCAAGGCAGATGGTTTGGCCCTTGGGAAAGGTGTCGTTGTTGCGGAGACAGTTGAGCAAGCAGTTGAAGCCGCTCATGAGATGCTTTTGGACAATAAATTCGGTGATTCAGGCGCGCGCGTGGTCATCGAGGAATTCCTTGACGGGGAAGAGTTCTCTCTCTTTGCCTTTGTTAATGGAGATAAGTTTTACATCATGCCAACGGCTCAGGACCACAAACGTGCTTACGATGGCGACAAGGGTCCTAACACTGGTGGGATGGGTGCCTATGCGCCAGTTCCTCACTTACCACAGAGTGTGGTTGCCACAGCGGTCGAGACTATTGTCAAGCCGGTTCTTGAAGGTATGATTCAAGAAGGTCGTCCGTATCTTGGTGTCCTATACGCCGGTCTTATTTTGACAGTTGATGGCCCGAAAGTGATTGAGTTCAATGCTCGGTTCGGAGATCCCGAAACTCAGATTATCCTGCCTCGTCTGAAATCTGACTTTGCGCAAAATATCACGGATATCCTCGATGGCAAGGAGCCCAACATCACGTGGACGGACAAGGGTGTGACTCTGGGTGTGGTTGTCGCATCCAAGGGCTACCCGCTAGACTATGAAAAAGGTGTCAAGTTGCCAGCCAAGACTGAGGGCGACATCATCACTTACTATGCAGGGGCTAAGTTTGCGGGAAATAGCAGAGCATTGCTATCCAACGGCGGACGAGTTTATATGCTCGTCACCACAGCTGATACCGTTAAAGAAGCCCAAGAAACCATCTACCAAGAACTCGCTCAACAAAAAACAGAAGGCCTCTTCTACCGAACAGATATCGGAAGCAAGGCCATAAAAGATTAACAGACATATTTGCCATGGCGAGCGAAAGCGAGCCACTATAGAATAATCGTCGCAGTAGTGGAACTCCTAGTAGCTTTGCTACTAGGAGCGGAAAACTGGAGACCTAGGCTCCGGTTTTAGTAATGGAACGCCACAAGCGTTCGCTTACGTCCGCACTACATTAGACGATTATTAAAAAGAAAAATAAAAATTCACAAAATACGTTAATGGTCGTATGGTTTGCGAGCGTTAGCAAGCTAATATAGAGCAATCACCGCCGTTGTGAAAGAACGATTGGATTATAAGCCAATCGTTCAGGGAAATCGGAAGACCTTGGGCTTCCGATTTAGGCATGAGACACCTTTGGTGGCTGCTGCCGTCCCTCACAACCTAAGGTGATTGTTGAAAGGAAGAAAAAGGAGAAGAAATGAAACCAGTAATTTCCATCATCATGGGCTCAAAATCCGACTGGGCAACTATGCAAAAAACAGCAGAAGTTCTAGACCGCTTCGGTGTAGCTTACGAAAAGAAAGTTGTCTCTGCCCACCGTACTCCAGACCTCATGTTCAGACATGCTGAAGTAGCTCGTAGCCGTGGCATCAAGGTCATCATCGCGGGAGCAGGTGGCGCAGCCCATTTGCCAGGTATGGTAGCTGCCAAAACAACCCTGCCTGTCATCGGTGTACCAGTCAAATCACGTGCTCTTAGTGGAGTGGACTCGCTCTACTCTATCGTACAGATGCCGGGTGGTGTACCAGTCGCAACCATGGCTATCGGGGAAGCGGGTGCGACAAATGCGGCCCTCTTTGCCCTCCGTCTCCTCTCAGTAGAGGATCAAGCTATCGCGACAGCTTTGACAGATTTCGCAGAGGAGCAAGGAAAAATCGCAGAGGAGTCTACAAATGAGCTCATCTAAAACAATCGGAATTATTGGTGGCGGTCAGCTAGGGCAGATGATAGCCATTTCTGCTATCTACATGGGGCACAAGGTCATCGCGCTGGATCCTGCGGCGGATTGCCCGGCCTCTCGCGTGGCAGAGATCATCGTGGCACCTTATAACGATGTAAATGCTCTTCGTCAGTTGGCAGAGCGTTGCGATGTCCTGACTTATGAATTTGAAAATGTTGATGCAGACGGTTTGGATGCTGTTATCAAAGATGGTCAGCTTCCTCAAGGGACCGACCTGCTTCGCATCTCTCAAAACCGGATCTTTGAGAAAGACTTCCTCTCAAACAAGGCCAAAGTCACTGTTGCACCTTACAAGGTTGTGGCCTCAAGCCAAGATTTGGCAGATATGGACCTGTCGAAAAACTATGTCCTCAAGACTGCGACTGGTGGCTACGATGGCCATGGACAAAAGGTCATTCGCTCAGTAGAAGATTTGGCAGAAGCCTATGCGCTAGCTGACTCAGCAGACTGTGTCTTGGAAGAATTTGTCAACTTCGACCTTGAGATTTCTGTCATCGTATCAGGAAATGGCAAGGATGTGACAGTCTTCCCAGTTCAGGAAAATATCCACCGAAACAATATCCTATCTAAGACCATTGTGCCTGCTCGCATTTCAGAAAGTTTAGCAGCCAAAGCCAAAGCAATGGCGGTGCGCATCGCTGAACAGCTGAACTTATCTGGAACTCTTTGCGTGGAAATGTTTGCGACCGCTGATGACATCATTGTCAATGAAATTGCTCCGCGCCCACACAACTCTGGGCACTATTCTATCGAAGCCTGCGACTTCTCGCAGTTTGATACCCATATTCTCGGCGTTCTGGGAGCACCATTGCCAGCTATCCACCTGCATGCGCCAGCCGTCATGCTCAACGTGCTCGGCCAGCATGTCGGGGCTGCTGAAAAATATGTCACAGAAAATCCAAGCGCCCACCTCCATATGTATGGTAAAATAGAAGCGAAGCACAACCGCAAAATGGGACACGTGACTTTGTTTAGTGAAGTGCCGGATGAGGTTGAGGAATTTGGGAAAGGGATTGATTTTTAGGTGAGAATAGCAATTTTAGGTCTTGGGGTTATCGGGACCATTTATGCCTATGCTTTTCAAAAAGCAGGTCATCAGGTAGATCACGTGCTGAGAGAAAGTAAGAAAAGTACAGCACCAAACGTTTTGACAGTTGATTTGCTAGATGGCCGTCATGTTTCCAAAGGTGAAAATAAACAGGATACCTATGCGGTTCATGTGGCGGAAGCTCATGCGGAATATGATTTTATTTTTATCAGTGTGCGTCATGGTTTTGTAAAAGAAGCCGTGGAAACCTTGCGAGAAAATCAGATTAAAGGAACTCTCGTTTTCTTCTGTAATTTCTGGAATACGCGAGAGGAAGTAGAGAAATGGGCAGGGGAGTATGACTATATTCTCGCATTTCCGACAGCTGGTGGTCATATGAATAAGGACCATTTGGATGGCGTCTTGTTCGACCATTTAATGTTAGAAGGGGAGAAAAAAGCACACATCCCCAATTATGCTGATTTGACGGATTTGCTGATTTCAGCAGATTTGAAGTGGGAGGTTCCCCATGATATGGTCGAGTGGATTTGGATTCACATGGCGATTAATGCGGGTGTCACCTCGACAGCTGCACGCTCGGGAAATCTAGAAAATCCAGAAAAATTGGCTTTGAACTTGATGAACAGTTCTTCGGAATTATCATTAGCCATCAAGGCCATTCGAGAGGCTTTGAAAGTCGTAGAAGCGCGTGGTGTGAATTTGAAACTTTACAAAGCAGAACTCTTGCCTTATAAAATTCCCGCTTGGATTGCAGGGAAGGCCATGAAAGCTATGTTTGCGAAAAATGAGCTAACCCGAAAAATCATGACCTTGCATAATGATAAACAGGACATCTTTTATTGTTGTCAAAGTGTCTATCTGACAGGTCTGGAGTTGGGTGTTGAGATGCCTATTCTGGAAGCCAATATGAAGGGGGCTTCTGTCTAGAGTATTCTGGTTGTACAATGGTTTTATTAAACAAGATAAGGCTGTGGAGCAGTCGTTGAGGTCCTGTATGCTAGTGGGGATCACGAAAAGGTGAAAGCTAAGTATGAAGAGCTAGTTGCACAATATCCTGAAAACTATTTAGCCATCTATGATCTACCGTTAGATACGGATTTGAATACACTAGATTACTATCCATCAGTGTGGATTGGAAAAGAGGAGTTTGAGGAATTATAAAGTAGGAGATACAAAATGGGAGAGTTAGCTTTAAAGAACGATAAACTCATTGAAGAAGAGAAAAATAGTAGTCAACTTGATATTAGACTTTTTCAAAATAAAAGTAAGATGTTTGAAAAAGTTGGAAATTACTTTACTACCATCGTTAACTCCTATAATGAAGTAAAACAGAATATTGATCCTAAAGGAATATATGTTGTTAAATTCACTCAAGAACAGCTAGATAAATTCAATAGGGGAGATATTGATTTTCAAAAAACGGCAGATATGAAGTCTTTATTGCCAAATTTTGTATCAAAAGGGACTAATAATAATATTGTTTCAATGGCTAGACTTGAAAAAATTGTATTAGACAACCCAGAAGCTTTACAAAATGTTGTGTCAAATGTAAATCGGTTGGTTGAGGCTCAAAAAGTAAGTGAACTGGAGTTATTGCTGTCAGAAGTAAAACAGATTTCTTTAGATATTAAACAAGGTCAAAAAGATGATAGGCGGTCCAAAATATTGGGGGCAGAAAGTACAATAGAGCAAGCATTATTAATGAGTGATGAAAATCCTCAAAAAGAGCATCTCTTATTGAATGCAATTAATCAGTTAAATGAAGGACGAGCATCTATTATAAAAGAATTTGAAGGAGTTGTGGCTAAAAATTTATCCATACCAAAAACTAATTTATTTTTATTTCTAAAATCAATCGTTGATGATAAATTTAATGAGGATGTTTCAAATAGCTTTGTAGAATTAAATGACCAATTTTCATATATTGTAAAGGCAAGTGATTTACTAGCTAAAATATACACAGTGACAGGTAACAATGGCTTGATTGACACTGTTTATGCACCTGTTAAGAATTTGATTGAAAATAACCATGAGTATATATCAAAACTGGTAGAATTACAGGAAATAAGTGCTGAGGAGCAAAGACGGTTAAAATGGTGTATTGAGCCAAATGATTTTATTGGGAAGATTGGAGCAACTGAATTGTCAGATGATGATATTATTACAATTGAATTTTCAGGTCAGGAATTATTAAAGGGAGTAAAAGATGGATAGAAAGCAAATACACAAGATTGGAAAAAGCATGAATAAGCCTGTTAAATTTGTAAAGAACCATGCAGGAAAAATTATGACAGTGATTGCCACAGTTGTTTCAGTAGTTACGTTTATTGACGGCAGAAAAAATAAATAGATTTACTGTCATACATAGAATTAAATTTGGGGAAAAGGCTACGTTTTAAATTGAATTGAAAGGTAGGAGAATAATCTCATCATGTTAGAAAATCTCAAATACTTAAAAAATGATATGGTAGCAAAGAAATGGACTATCTGTAGTTTTATCTTTGTCTATAAAAGAGTGGAGTATATCGTCCTTGTAAAACGATTTGTTGGTAGGGAGCAAAGGATTGAAGAGTACGCATTAGTGAAGCTACATTTTATAGAAGCTGATAACTTATACCATGAGTTACAAGTCGAGGCAAACAGCCAAAGATTGATTGTAGAAGCTAGAACTTTAAGAGAATTTTTTGGAATTGAGTACGGTGATAATTTAGGTAATATACTAAAGCAATTCACAAATCAATTAGGTGAGTCAATACCCAAAAAGGTTCCTGAACAAAGAACAGCTGCTGAACAAGCCGCCTTAGTAAATTCTCTAAGTCGGAGTGATGCAGAGAATCCAAATAAAATTTATTGTTATGGCGTAAAAAGAAATTCAAATGGGGGACAACGAAGTGAGTTTAATTCAGATAAAACCAAATTGTTGCGACCAGATTTGTTTAGATATTTTGAAAATGACACTAGTATCAGTTTCTGTTATAGTGATGATATCAATAAAGAAAATAATGATTCTGAAATTTTAAGAAAATTTAGTGATACTAATTAGATATGGTTTTGTATTGGCTGGTGTTTTGTAATAAATATAATAGTGAATAACAATTATATTTTTGAAACTAACTATATTACCTAATCATTCAACATTTAGAAAGTTATCTTGCGACTTTAGGTTCAAGATTTAGTCATGAGATCTCGAAGAAAGTTGCAGGTGTCCGACCCACCACTTAAGTGAAACATTAAAAGAAAGGAAAATAAAATTACATGATTGAAAGATATAGTCGCCCAGAAATGGCGAACATTTGGAGTGAAGAAAATAAATACCGTGCTTGGCTTGAGGTGGAAATCTTGGCTGACGAGGCATGGGCTGAGTTGGGGGAAATCCCTAAGGAAGATGTGGTTTTGATTCGCGAGAAGGCGGACTTTGACATCGACCGTATTTTGGAGATTGAGCAGCAAACTCGTCACGATGTGGTTGCCTTCACACGTGCGGTTTCTGAAACTCTTGGTGAAGAGCGCAAGTGGGTCCACTATGGGTTGACTTCTACTGACGTGGTGGATACGGCCTATGGTTACCTTTACAAGCAAGCCAACGACATCATCCGTCGTGACCTTGAAAACTTCACCAACATCATCGCTGACAAGGCTAAGGAGCACAAGTTCACTATCATGATGGGGCGTACCCACGGTGTGCACGCTGAGCCGACAACTTTTGGTCTTAAATTGGCGACTTGGTACAGTGAAATGAAGCGTAACATCGAGCGTTTCGAGCATGCAGCTGCTGGTGTAGAAGCTGGTAAAATCTCTGGTGCGGTTGGGAATTTTGCTAACATCCCACCATTTGTAGAGCAATACGTCTGCGACAAACTGGGCATCCGTGCTCAAGAAATCTCTACACAGGTGCTTCCTCGTGACCTTCACGCTGAGTACTTTGCAGTTCTTGCCAGCATCGCGACTTCCATCGAGCGCATGGCGACTGAGATTCGTGGTCTGCAAAAATCGGAACAACGTGAAGTGGAAGAATTCTTTGCCAAAGGGCAAAAAGGCTCTTCAGCAATGCCTCACAAACGCAACCCTATCGGTTCTGAGAACATGACAGGTCTTGCGCGTGTCATCCGTGGTCACATGGTGACGGCCTATGAAAACGTCGCTCTCTGGCACGAACGTGACATTTCTCACTCATCAGCTGAGCGTATTATCACACCAGATACAACTATCTTGATTGACTACATGCTCAACCGTTTTGGAAATATCGTCAAGAACTTGACGGTCTTCCCAGAAAATATGATCCGCAACATGAATTCTACGTTTGGTCTTATCTTTAGCCAGCGTGCCATGTTGACCTTGATCGAGAAAGGAATGACGCGTGAGCAAGCCTATGACTTGGTGCAACCAAAAACAGCCTACTCTTGGGACAACCAAGTAGACTTCAAACCGCTTCTCGAAGCAGATCCAGAAGTGACATCACGCCTCACTCAAGAGGAAATTGATGAAATCTTCAACCCTGCATACTACACCAAACGAGTGGATGATATCTTTGAACGTATCGGACTTGGTGATTAATCTTAACAATAAAAAGCGGGATTCAATCTCGCTTTTTTGTATGCTTATCGAAGGGGTTTAATCTTCTTTTCTCTTAGTGAGTCCGTAAGCTGCTAGTGTGGCCATGAGTCCTACTGCGACCAAGCCTGCAGAGTCTTGACTTCCTGTTGCAGGGAGTTGTTTTTCATCTGCTTTGGCTGTAGTTACTTCAGCTTGCTCAGCTTTCTCAACGGCAGTTCCGACTTCGACAACCTGAGCGACCGCTTCCTGCGATACCGCACTATTGACAAGGGTTCTTTCTTCCTTGCCGTCAGCAGTAGTGCTGACAGAGTAGAAAATCGTACGGCGACCATTTACACCAGTAACGATGACTTGCGTTTGTCCGAGTGGTAATTGCGGATTTTCACGTGTTACGGTAGTGAATGGAATCTCTTCTTCTTGGATGTCCAGTCTTGGTTTTGTCTCTGCGGCTGGGGCAAGACCGTGTTCATCCCCTACATGGGTTACAAGGGTTCCGACTTCAATAACTTGTGTCACTGCTTCTTGCGTTACAAGGCTATCGACAAGAGTCTTCACTTCTTTGCCATCAGCAGTAGTGCTTACAGAGTAGTAATGACTGCGACGACCGTTAACACCTTTGGTAAGGACTTGAGTCTTCCCTTTGAGCAAGAGTGGATTTTCACGTGTCACGGTAGTGAAAGGAATCTCTTCTTCTTGGATGTCTAGTCTAGGTTTTGCTTCTGTGGCTGGGGCAAGACCGTGTTCATCCCCTTTGTGGGTAATAGGGGCACCGATTTCAACCACTTGGGTCACAGGTTCTTTGGTTACTTGGCTATCTAGAACAGTTTCTGTTTGTTTCCCATTTTCAGTAAGGACAGATATGTAATGAGTGCGTTCGCCCTCTACACCTGGTGTGATGATCTTTTCCTGACCAGCTGGGAGATTCGGATTTTCCTTCTTGATAACTTCAAATGGAATCTTTTCTGCTCTTGTGATGAGTTCCGGTTTGGTTTCAACATTGGCAGCTAGTTCGTTTTCATCGAGGCTTCCTGAGTGGGTTGCTGCTGGTTTGAGGTCTAGGCGGGCTGCTTTGAGCTTGGCTACGAGAGCGTCTAACTCGGCTTGTTTGTTCCGGTTGAGGTTGTAGTTGAGAGCTTCTTTAGCTGCATTTAGGGCCTCCAAGCTTTCCTTGCTGTATCCGTCCAAGTTTGCAGGAATTTGAGCAAGTTCATCACGGAGGGCATTGTAGTTAGCGCGGAAGTAGTCTTTGTTATTGTCTGCAAAGGCAGTCATGAGTTCAAAGATTTCTTCTTCCTTGTACTCAGCGCTTGGTCTATCTGCCCAGATGGCAAGCATGCTTCCAACTGTTGGAAGGTCTACCTCAGGATATTTGGTAGATGCAAGCTGGTTAAATGGTGTTTTTTTAGTGTTTTCAATTGCTTTTTTGAGGAAGCCACCACCATCTTCTGGTTTTTGACCGAGAATGTAGTACCAGTCTCCGTTAGTATTAAGGAATTTATAGCCTTTGCTTGCTAGGTACTGAGGCGTTGCAAGGTTGTAACCCCACCATCCCTTAGACCAGTAAGAGATGATGACATCCTTGTCAAACTCAACATCATCCTTGTCTTCATAGTAGAAACCATCGTTGAAGGCCATTGGTTGAAGGCCTCTTTCTTTGGCCATGGCAGCAAGAGTGTTAGAGTACTCAGCAAACTTGCCATAGAGTCCATACCATTTGAGGTAGTACCAGCCTTGCGCATTGGTAGCATCATTGGCATATTCGTCTGTACCGTAGTTGAAGATCTTAGTTTTGCCTGCAAAGAAGTCCATGTACTTGCCGATGAGGGCTTTGACAAAGTTCATGGCCTCTTCGTTTTCAAGGTCCATGGTTGTTTTGGAGACCTTGTCAAAGTTGGCTTGAGGATTCTTGATTCCAAGTTTTTCCATAGCGACGAGCATGGCATCCATGTGGCCAGGGCTGTTGATCGCTGGGATGAGTCCGAGGCCTTTTGATTTTGCGTATTCAATCAATTCAGTGATTTCAGCTTGACTAAGAGTAGTTCCGTTTGGATCATCGTAGTAAGCTTTTGTTCCTTCGATGATGGCCTTTTTGACGTCGTCACTTGCATAAGTTTTTCCGTTAGTTGTGATGGTCATGTCATCAAGGAGGAAGCGAAGTCCATCATTTCCTAGGAGAAGATGCACATCAGAGTAGCCGAGCTCGCTCGCCTTGTCTACGATGCGTTTGAGTTGGTCGAGCGTGAAGTACTTACGTCCAGCATCGATTGAGATTACCTTGTTCTTGGCAAGTTTTTCAACTTCGCGTTTCCCATCTTCTTCTTTTTGAGCTTCTGGTGTGAAGGTCAAATTGCTGACAGCTTCTTGGAGTTTTGCGATTGCTTGGTCAATGGTGTCTTGTTGGGTACGGCTGAGGTTACTATCGAGTGAGCGAATGGCTTTTTCAGCTTCTTTTACAGCTGCGACACTTTCTGCAGTATAACGGTTAAGGTCTGTTGGGACTTCTTTCAGGGCTTGCTCAGCAGACTCATAGTCAGCTGCGAAGTATTCAGCATTGGCATTTGCGAAGCTACGCATGAGTTTGAAGAGGCGTGATGGTGAATAGCGTGCAGATGGGGTATCCGCCCAAGCAGCTACCATACCCCCGATGAACGGGATAGTAGCCCCATCAGATTTTGGTACAGAAGTGATTGGAGTGTTCTTGATACCATTGAGACCTTGGTCTAGGTTGTACCAGCCTTGGCCATCGGCATTTCGTCCGAGGACGTAGTACCAAGCATCGTTGGTATTAAGGATTTGGTGGCCTTTTTCAACTAGAAGTTTAGAAGAAGCGACGTCGTATCCGCCCCATCCACCAGTCCACATAGAAACGATGATGTCTTTGTCAAAGGTTCCAAAGCTAGTGTCGCTATTATAGTAGATACCATCGTTAAAGGCCATTGGTTTGAGACCGTGAGATTTGACGATGCGAGCAAGGTCGTTGGCGTAGGCGATAAATTTATCATAACCCTTGTCAGGGAATCCATCTTCTGGATACCATTTATAGGCCTGAAGAACGCTCCAGCCTTTAGCGTTTGTAGCATCATTGGCGTACTCATCCAGTCCGATATTGAAGATGTCAGATTTGCCAGCGAAGTAAGCAGCATACTTGTCGATCAGAGCTTTGGTAAATGCAACCGCTTCTTTGTTATCAAGGTCAACGGTACGAGCAGATTCCTTACCAAAGTAGTTGAAGTTCGGTTTTTGGATGCCTAGTTCTTTCATGGCATGCAAAATCGCATCCATGTGACCAGGGCTGTTTACAGTTGGGATGAGACCAATGCCTTTGTTTTTAGCATAGTTGATCAAGTCCGTCATCTGACTTTCTGTCAAATGGTTGCCGTTTGGATCCTTGTAGTAGGCATCAGTTCCGTTTTCGAGTGCACGTTTGACATCATCACTTGCATAGGTTTTGCCATTGGCTGTGATGGTCATGTCGTCCAACATGAAACGCATGCCATCGTTTCCAACTAGTAGATGAAGATCAGTATAACCGTAGTGTTTGGCTTTGTCGATGATTTCTTTGAGTTGGTCTGGAGAGAAGTACTTGCGTCCAGCGTCGATTGAGATCATTTTTCTTTTTGCCAGTTTTTCATTTACCTGAGCTGCTCGTTCCGTGCTAGGAGTGGCTACTGCAGGTGTGACGGCTTCATTTTTCTTTTCTGAAGGAGCACTTTCGGCAGGAGTTTCAGCTGGGGCAGGGCTTTCTTTCTCGGCAGTAGGAGTTGGACTAGCATTTTCTGTCACAACTGGTGCGCTTGACTCTTCTGTTGTTGGAGCAACTGTTCGAGGAGCCTCCTTGTCTTCTTTGACCTCCTCTTTTACAGGCTTGTCAGCCTTTTCTTCCAGTTTTTCTGGAACCTTAGAGTCTACAGGTTCTTCGGTTGCTCGCGGACTCTCCTGAATAGTTTGAACAGTTTCTTCAGCTGTTGGAGCTGGAGTAATCCCGTCGGCAGATACGACTTGGGCGCTAAAAGCAAATCCTATAAGTACAGAAGCTGCCCCAACCGCGTATTTACGGATGGAGAAGCGCTGTTTCTTTTCTAGTTTCATGACAAAACCTCCTTGTTATTATCATATATGATAGCGTTTACATAAAACCAATTTTATTTTATTATCTAAGGAGTAAAATGTCAAGTACGTTTATATAAGAACTATAATAAATAGAGGAAATCATAAGATTTAGAAGAAAATTATTTCCAGAAATAAGAAAGAGAAAGCTAATATTTAACTTGTTTTTAGTAAAAACGCTACTAATTAAATAAGAGTCCTCCATAGCGTTCTCACAACCTCTTTCTCGTGCTATAATGAATATAGAAAAAGCCTGAGCTGGGCTCAAGCTTTCTCTTAATGACCTCGATTACATGAGAGGAATTTAATTTTGTAGTAGTCTGCTCGCTTATACGTTTCACTATAGGCGAGGACTTGGCCAGTAGCCTCAAGTTTAGTAGTCTTCGTTTGGAAGACTGTTGGAAATTGCGTATCGATTCCAAGTACAGAAGCAACGTGCTCTGGTGTTGGAAATGCAATTTCATTGATTTCCTCAAAATGTTCATCATTCATGTGAATGCGGTAATCCAATTTGAAACGTTTATAGATAGAACTATAATAGTCAAGATTTGGATAGTTGGCATTGATGTATTGTTCAGGAATATAAGATGTGTGGTAGATGTATGTAACGTCATTTGTTTGACGGGTACGTTCAATTTTGTAGTAGAACTGATCTCCACGTAATCCAAGTTTCTCTAGGTATTCAAGCTTGTTTCCGCGCTCGATAGAAAGGACAGTAACTTTATCATCTTTTGTTTCAAAGATTTCGACATCTGAAAACTCAACGAGTTTGTGCTTGCGGGCACGTGAAACGAAAGTCCCTTTCCCTTGTTGGCGGACAATATAGCCGTCTTTTGAAAGGTCATTCAAAGCACGCACAACAGTGATTGAACTAACATCATACATCGCGATCAATTCTGCTTCTGTATAAAATTTATCTCCACTTGCAAATTGACCAGAGATGATTTTGTTTTTTAATTCATCTTTAATATATTGGTATTTTGGAATAGCCATAATTTCACCTCGATTCTCTTTCTCCAGTCTTGATTTTACCACAAATACAGACAAAATAGTAGTATTTAGATAAAAAAATTAAAATAATAGACTAAAAATGTTATGTTACATGTAAAAAATTCCATTTTATAACCTTGTGAATTATCATACATAAAAATATCGCTTTCATGCTATTTTTAGATAATTTCGGTAAACGGTAAGTAAAAAAATAGAAAAATTTTAAATAATTTTCTAAAACCTATTGACAAATGCAAAAGATTTGATTATAGTTAATATTATAATAAATGAAAGCGCAAACTTAATTCGTCAGAGGTAATGACATGACAAGATTTAAAATTGAGGACGATTTCTATTTAGACGAAAAACCGTTTAAGATTTTGTCCGGCGCCATTCATTATTTTAGAATTCCAGCGGAGGATTGGTATCATTCTCTCTATAACTTAAAGGCGCTTGGCTTTAATACAGTCGAGACCTATGTGGCTTGGAATTTACACGAACCTGTTGAAGGGGAGTTTGATTTTGAAGGTGCCAGAAATTTGGAGAGATTTCTTCAAATTGCACAAGATCTGGGTCTCTATGCCATTGTACGCCCGTCTCCATTTATCTGTGCGGAATGGGAATTTGGTGGCTTGCCGGCCTGGCTCTTGACCAAGGACATGCGAATCCGCTCGTCGGACCCGGCCTACATCGAGGCGGTCGCTCGCTATTATGACCAATTATTGCCGAGGCTTGTACCTCGCTTGTTGGAAAATGGCGGAAACATTCTCATGATGCAAGTCGAAAATGAGTATGGATCTTATGGAGAAGATAAGTCTTATCTGAGAGCGATTCGAAAATTGATGGAAGATCGAGGAATTGATTGCCCACTCTTTACTTCAGACGGTCCTTGGAGGGCTACTCTGAAAGCCGGAACCTTGATCGAAGACGACCTCTTTGTGACAGGAAACTTCGGTTCTAAAGCTCCGTACAACTTTTCACAGATGCAGGAATTCTTTGATGAGCATGGCAAGAAATGGCCCCTCATGTGTATGGAATTCTGGGATGGTTGGTTCAACCGTTGGAAAGAACCCATTATCACACGGGATCCTAAAGAATTGGCAGAAGCTGTTCGAGAGGTATTGGAGCAAGGCTCTATCAACCTTTACATGTTCCATGGTGGAACAAACTTTGGTTTCATGAATGGTTGCTCGGCTCGAGGAACTCTGGATTTGCCACAAGTCACATCTTACGACTATGACGCCCTTCTCGATGAAGAAGGAAATCCAACTGCTAAATACCTAGCAGTCAAGAAGATGATGGCAACACACTTCCCAGAGTATCCACAGTTGGAACCACTCTATAAGGAAAGCATGGAGATAGGGGCCGTTCCATTGACCGAAAAAGTTTCCCTGTTTAAAACTCTGGATAGTCTCTCTAGTCCTACTGAAAGCCTCTATCCAAAAGCGATGGAAGAACTTGGCCAAAGTTATGGCTACCTTCTCTATCGTACTGAGGCAAGTTGGGATGCAGAAGAGGAACGTCTCCGTATCATCGATGGACGTGATCGAGCTCAACTCTTTGTAGATGGTCAATGGATTGCTACTCAATACCAGACAGAGATTGGTGAAGATATCTATTGTCAGGGAAACCGAGAAGGCTGTTCAGAGATTGATATCCTGATTGAAAATATGGGGCGTGTTAACTATGGACACAAGTTCTTAGCAGATACGCAACATAAAGGAATTCGTACAGGTGTCTGCAAAGATCTACATTTCTTACTGAATTGGAAACAATATCCACTACCACTGGATAATCCTGAGAAGATTGATTTTTCAAAAGGATGGACAGAGGGACAACCAGCCTTTTACGCTTTCGACTTTACGGCCGAAGAGCCGAAGGATACCTACTTAGACTTGTCTGAGTTTGGTAAGGGAGTTGCCTTTGTCAATGGGCGTCACCTAGGGCGTTTCTGGAACGTCGGCCCGACCCTCTCACTTTATATCCCTCATAGCTATCTCAAGGAAGGTGCTAATCGCATCATCATCTTTGAAACTGAGGGCGAATATAAAGAAGAGATTCACTTAACTCGTAAACCTACACTAAAACACATAAAGGGGGAAAACTTATGACAATTGTAGGATGCCGTATCGATGGACGTTTGATCCACGGTCAAGTAGCCAATCTTTGGGCTGGAAAACTAAATGTTTCACGCATTATGGTTGTAGACGACGAAGTTGTTAACAACGATATTGAAAAGAGTGGTTTGAAACTTGCGACACCACCAGGTGTGAAACTCAGTATCTTGCCAGTTGAGAAAGCAGCAGCAAATATCCTTGCTGGTAAATACGATAGCCAACGTCTCTTTATCGTTGCACGTAAACCAGACCGTTTCCTTGGTTTGGTTGAAGCAGGTGTTCCGCTTGAAACACTCAACGTCGGCAATATGTCTCAAACACCAGAAACTCGCTCTATCACACGTTCTATTAACGTGGTAGACAAGGATGTGGAAGACTTCCACAAACTAGCAGAAAAAGGTGTAAAACTCACTGCTCAAATGGTTCCAAATGATCCAGTTTCAGACTTTTTGAGCTTATTAAAATAGGAAAAAATTTTTAGGAGGTCATTGTTATGATACAATGGTGGCAAATTTTACTTCTTACTTTGTACTCAGCTTATCAAATCTGTGATGAGTTGACAATCGTTTCATCTGCAGGTTCTCCTGTATTCGCTGGTTTTATTACTGGTTTGATCATGGGAGATGTGACAACTGGTTTGTTTATCGGTGGTAGCTTGCAGTTGTTCGTTCTCGGGGTTGGTACCTTCGGTGGTGCTTCTCGTATCGATGCAACTTCTGGTGCGGTTCTTGCAACAGCATTCTCTATCTCTCAAGGTATTGATACAGATCTTGCAATCACAACAATCGCTGTACCAGTAGCAGCACTTTTGACATACTTCGACGTTCTTGGACGTATGACAACTACTTTCTTTGCACACCGTATTGATGCTGCGATCGAACGCTTTGACTACAAAGGTATCGAACGCAACTACCTACTTGGTGCAGTGCCTTGGGCTCTTTCTCGTGCCCTTCCAGTATTCTTCGCTCTTGCTTTTGGTGGTGCTTTTGTACAATCAGTAGTAGACCTTGTTAAAGAATATCAATGGATTGCAGATGGTTTGACACTTGCAGGACGTATGCTTCCAGGTCTTGGATTTGCAATCTTGCTTCGTTACCTTCCAGTTAAACGTAACCTTCACTACCTTGCAATGGGATTTGGTTTGACAGCTATGTTGACTGTTCTTTACTCATATGTAACAGGTCTTGGTGGAGCTGTTGCGGGTATCCTTGGTACTCTTCCTGCTGATGTTGCTGAAAAGATTGGCTTTGCTAACAACTTCAAAGGTTTGTCTATGATCGGTGTTTCTATCGTGGGTATCTTCCTTGCAGTTGTTCACTTTAAGAACAGCCAAAAAGTAGCTGTAGCAGCACCTTCTACACCATCAGAAAGTGGGGAAATCGAAGATGACGAATTCTAATTACAAACTTACAAAAGAAGATTTTAATCAAATCAATAAACGTAGCTTGTTTACTTTCCAATTAGGTTGGAACTACGAACGTATGCAAGCTTCTGGTTACCTTTACATGATTTTGCCTCAATTGCGTAAAATGTATGGGGATGGAACTCCTGAATTGAAAGAAATGATGAAAGTTCATACTCAATTCTTCAATACTTCACCATTCTTCCACACAATTATCGCTGGTTTTGACCTTGCCATGGAAGAAAAAGATGGTGTGGGTTCAAAAGATGCCGTTAACGGTATTAAGACAGGTTTGATGGGACCATTTGCTCCTCTTGGAGATACTATCTTTGGTTCACTTGTGCCTGCTATCATGGGATCTATCGCAGCAACTATGGCTATCGCAGGCCAACCATGGGGTATCTTCCTTTGGATCGCAGTTGCAGTTGCTTATGACATCTTCCGTTGGAAACAATTGGAATTTGCCTACAAAGAAGGGGTTAACCTTATCAACAACATGCAAAGTACCTTGACAGCTTTGATTGACGCTGCATCTGTACTTGGTGTCTTCATGATGGGTGCTCTTGTAGCAACAATGATCAACTTTGACATTTCTTACAAATTGCCAATCGGTGAAAAGATGATTGACTTCCAAGACATCTTGAACTCAATCTTCCCACGCTTGCTTCCAGCAATCTTTACTGCCTTTATCTTCTGGTTGCTTGGTAAGAAAGGTATGAACTCTACTAAAGCGATCGGTATCATTATCGTTCTTGCAGTAGGTCTTTCATTCATCGGTAAATTCTTGCTTGGAATGGGCGCATAATTTATGAGTAAATCATTAATTTTGGTGAGTCATGGTCGTTTCTGTGAAGAACTTAAAGGTAGCACAGAAATGATCATGGGTCCACAGGACAACATTCATACAGTGGCTCTTCTTCCAGAAGATGGTCCAGAAGAATTTACTGCAAAATTTGAAGCTGCTATCGAAGGATTGGATGATTTCCTAGTCTTTGCGGACCTTCTCGGTGGAACACCATGTAACGTGGTAAGCCGTTTGATTATGGAAGGTCGCGACATTGAACTCTACGCAGGGATGAATCTTCCAATGGTGATTGAATTTATCAATGCGAGCCTTACAGGTGCAGATGCGGACTACAGGAGCCGTGCTGCAGAAAGCATCGTAAAAGTCAACGACCTGTTAGCGGGCTTCGATGATGACGAAGATGAATAATACTCTTCGAAAATCAAATTCAAACTACGTCAGCTTCGCCTTGCCGTATAGATGTTACTGACTTCGTCAGTTCTATCTACAACCTCAAAGCAGTGCTTTGAGCAACCTGCGGCTAGCTTCCTAGTTTGCTCTTTGATTTTCATTGAGTATACGATGTGACAACGTGAAAACCGTTAGAACAGCTTGTATAGAATATACATGGGAATGGGAGTCAATCCCATTCCCATATTTTCAATAGGAATGAAACAACAATAGATTAGAGGAACTCTATGCTAAATTACACAAAAGAAGAATTACTTGAACTGGGTGCAGAAATCACGACTCGTGAAATCTACCAACAGCCTGATGTATGGAAAGAGGCTTTTGAAGCCTATCAAGCGAAACGGGAAGAAATTGCAGCCTTTCTGAAAGGAATCGCTGATAAACATGACTATATCAAGGTTATCTTGACGGGTGCTGGTACGTCTGCTTATGTGGGAGATACCTTGGTACCTTACTTTAAGGAAGTCTATGACGAACGCAAATGGAACTTCAATGCGATTGCGACAACTGATATTGTAGCCAATCCAGAAACTTATTTGAAAAAAGATGTGGCGACTGTCCTTGTTTCCTTTGCTCGTAGTGGGAATTCACCTGAAAGTGTGGCGACGGTTGATTTGGCTAAAGCCTTGGTTGACGACCTTTACCAAGTGACGATTACTTGTGCAGCAGATGGTAAATTGGCTCTTCAGGCTCATGGCGACGACCGCAATCTCTTGCTCTTGCAACCAGCTGCTTCCAATGACGCTGGATTTGCCATGACTTCTAGTTTTACCTCTATGATGCTAACAGCTCTCTTGGTCTTTGATCCTACAGAATTTGCTGTGAAAGCTGAACGTTTTGAAGTGGTGACTAGCCTTGCCCGCAAAGTTCTAGACAATGCAGCAGACGTTAAAGAGCTGGTTGACCTCGACTTTAACCGTGTTATCTACCTAGGCGCTGGTCCTTTCTTTGGACTTGCTCATGAAGCTCAGCTCAAGATTTTGGAACTAACAGCTGGTCAAGTGGCGACCATGTATGAAAGCCCCGTTGGCTTCCGTCACGGTCCAAAATCATTGATCAACGAAGATACCGTTGTTTTGGTCTTTGGTACAACGACAGACTACACTCGCAAGTACGATTTGGACTTGGTTCGTGAAGTGGCTGGTGATCAGATTGCTCGTCGTGTTGTGCTCTTGAGTGATCAAGCCTTTGGTCTTGAAAATGTCAAAGAAGTAGCCCTTGGCTGTGGCGGTGTCTTGAACGATATTTACCGTGTCTTCCCTTACATCGTATATGCCCAACTCTTTGCCCTATTGACTTCGCTTAAAGTAGAAAACAAACCAGATACACCGTCTCCTACAGGCACTGTAAACCGTGTGGTACAAGGTGTGATCATTCATGACTATCAAAAATAAGGAAGTGTCTATGAGTAAATTACAATTAAGTCCCAATAAAGTAGCCTGCCTGCAAAAACTCTCTGACGAGAACGGCATCATCTCAGCCCTTGCCTTTGACCAACGTGGTGCTTTGAAACGCCTTATGGCTCAATACCAAACAGAAGAGCCAACAGTGGCTCAAATGGAAGAACTTAAAGTCTTGGTAGCAGATGAATTGACAAAATACGCATCCTCTATGCTTCTCGACCCTGAGTATGGACTTCCAGCTACAAAAGCGCTTGATGCCAACGCCGGCCTTCTCCTTGCTTATGAGAAAACTGGCTACGACACAACAAGTACTAAACGCTTGCCTGACTGCTTGGATGTTTGGTCTGCCAAACGCATCAAAGAACAAGGTGCAGATGCTGTCAAATTCTTGCTTTACTACGATGTAGACAGCTCTGACGAACTCAACCAACAAAAACAAGCCTACATCGAACGCATTGGTTCAGAGTGTGTGGCGGAAGACATTCCATTCTTCCTTGAAATCTTGGCTTACGACGAAAAAATCGCTGACGCTGGTTCTGCTGAATACGCAAAAGTAAAACCACACAAGGTTATCGGTGCTATGAAAGTCTTCTCAGACCCACGCTTCAACATCGATGTCTTGAAAGTGGAAGTTCCAGTCAACGTCAAATACGTTGAAGGTTTTGGCGATGGTGAAATCGTGCATACACGCGAAGAAGCAGCAGCCTTCTTCAAAGCACAAGATGAAGCGACTAACTTGCCATATATCTACTTGAGTGCTGGAGTGTCAGCGAAACTCTTCCAAGAAACCCTTGTCTTTGCCCACGAATCAGGCGCAAACTTCAACGGCGTTCTTTGTGGCCGTGCAACTTGGGCAGGATCAGTTGAAGCCTACATCAAAGACGGTGAAGCAGCAGCTCGTGAGTGGCTACGCACAACTGGATTTGAGAACATTGACGAACTCAACAAGGTTCTTCAAACAACAGCGACTTCATGGACTGAACGTGTAGAAGCATAAAATAAGAATAGAAGAATCCCTTTTTGTTAAGAAAATACTTAAGGTTTTCTGACAAAGGATTCTGAAAATAAAACTACAACCATAGATGGTGCATACACTCTCTATGGTTTGTTTACTTAATAGAAATAGAAAAAAGGAGATGAAAATGAAAGCATACACAGAGCGTGTATTTGGAAATCATGAGGGCAAGGATGTCTTGGCCTATCGCTTTGAGACTGATGGTGGTTACCAGCTTGAAGTTATGACTTATGGTGCGACCATCTTGCGCTATGTCACGCCTGACAAGGCTGGGAATTTTGCCAATGTGATCTTGGGCTTTGATGATTTTGATAGCTATGTCGGCAATAGTCCCAAGTATGGAGCAAGTGTAGGTCCTGTAGCGGGCCGTATTGCAGGTGCGACATTTGAGCTCAATGGCCAGATCTATAATCTTGAAGTCAACAATGCCAGCAACTGTAACCACAGTGGTTCAACAGGTTGGGATTCGAGCTTGTTTGAATTGGTCGAGGTGAGCGCCCATGGCTTGACCCTCTACACAGAGCGTACAGATGGGACAGGAGGATTCCCTGGGAATCTCAAGATATGGATCAGCTATCACTTGGAAGAAACTGGTGCTTACGAAGTCAGCTATAAGGTGACGACAGATCAGGATACGCTTGTCAATCCAACTAATCATAGCTACTTCAACTTATCTGGTGATTTCACGCAGACAATTGACCGCCATGTCTTCCAGCTAAATACGGAGGGCATTTACCCAATCGCTCCAGACGGTGTTCCAGCTAAGACTCCAGATGCTGATCGCGATGTGGTGAAACACATCTACAATGGTGCTTTGCTCAAGGATATCTTTGCAGAGAACGATGAGCAAATCCAGTTGGTATCTGGTTTGGATCACCCATTTGCTCTCCCTGCAGGTCATGACAATGCTGGTTTCCTTTATGATCAAAACTCAGGTCGTTTCCTGCTTTTCAAGACAGAGGCCCCTTGCCTTGTGGTCTACACAGCAAACTTTGTGGATGAGAGTGTCATCATAGGAGGTCAGCCAATGGTACAGCACAATGGGATTGCCCTTGAAGCGCAGGCTTTACCAGATGCTATTCATAGCGACCTCAAAGACCAAGTCATTCTCAAAGCAGGGGAAACCTTCACCAGCAAAACTCGTTACGAGCTTGTTGTTAAATAAAAAGAAGAGCTGGTTTCCAGCTCTTTTGAGTTGTCTTCGTTGACATTCTATCTCAATAGTGTATAATTGATGTAATTAATTAAGTTACAACAAACGAAAGGAGACACCCGATGACTTATGCATACCAAAGCCACATTTATCTAGCAGAGGCTGTTTTAAATGTCAAGGATTTGACGAGTCAAACGGCTTTTTATCACCAGATTATTGGCTTGGAGATTTTATCCCAAACAGAGACAGAAGCGATTTTGGGACTTGGTCGAAAAGCCTTGGTTCACTTGATTCAGGCAGAAAAGACAGGGGAAGTAAGGGAGTATTATGGACTCTACCATCTGGCGATTTTGTTGCCGACACGAAAAGCCTTGGCAGATGTCTTGAGACACCTAAGTGATTTACGCATTCCTCTGGTTGGGGGTGCAGATCATGGATACAGCGAGGCTCTTTATCTAGAGGATTTGGAAGGAAATGGCATTGAACTCTACCGTGATAAGCCAGTGTCTTCATGGGATATTCGAGAAGACGGCCGCATTATCGGTGTGACCGAAGCCCTTGCGGCACAGGATATCTATGAGTTAGGGGAAAAGGTGGATCCCTTTATCCTAGCTGAAGGGACGAGAATGGGGCATATCCATCTATCGGTGAAGGATAGCCGCGCGGCGAGTCAGTTTTATCAAAAGGTGTTAGGGCTAGAAGATAAATTTAGCATTCCTAGTGCTAGTTGGATAGCGGCTGGTCAGTACCATCACCACCTGACTGTCAACAAATGGGCTGGAAAAGGGCTAGCTCCGCGTGAACAAGGCTTGCCGGGCTTGGCCTACTATGTCCTTGAGGTCGAAAGCAAGGAGGAACTTTTGAACATCGTTAAGCAAGCACAAGAGCTAGAAGCACCGATCAAGTGGTTAAATTCGAGTGAGTTGGATTTGGTAGATCCAGATGGGATTGTGACCCGTATTCGCTTGGCACGATGAGATATGAAAAACACATCATAGACATAGAAAAAGGCGGATAAGCTCGCATTCTGTTTTTAGAATGTGAACTTGTTCGCTTTTTTATGGAATGATAAAGAGTAAAAGAGCTATAGCTATAACCAGACTGTAAAGGTAATCACCTGTTTTTTGTAGGTGACAAATATTTTACCTCTAAATAAGCTGACGAGATGCTGAGCCATAGAGAGACCAATTCCGTGTCCAGATATGGTTTGGTTGTTGTGAGAGGTCTCCGCACGATAAAAGCGATCAAAGAAACGCTTAATATTAGCCGCTTGTCCATCCTTGTAATCATTAGAAATAGTGATGCAAGTTCGTTTGCGTAGTAAGTAATTTTTGCGTTGGAGTGTCAAGCGAATTGTCCCAGCGGGATCGCAGTATTTTCGGGCATTGTCAAGAAGGATGCTAAGAAGCTCATAAAATTCTTCTTGGGCTACTTTTTCTACAACGTCTGCTTCAATAGAACTTTCAAATTTTTTATCTTCTTTGGTAAAGAGAGGAGCAAAATCTGAGGCAACCTTTTCAGCGATGACGGAGATATTTTGAGGAGCTAATTTGATATCCTCTTGTTCCTCGAGCCGAGCAAGTCGGATGAGTCTTCCAATCAAGTGGTTGAGTCGTTCCGTCTGTTCTTTAGTGCTGATACTCCACTCAGTCTCTCCCTCCATTAACTCCTGTAGCTCGGTATTGGCCGAAATGATGGCTAGAGGCGTTTTGAGTTCGTGTCCTGCATTGGTGATAAACATCCGTTGTTTTTCATAGTTTTTGATAAAAGGACGAATGACAATCCCTGAAATCAAGGTGAAGAGCAGTATGAGGAGGAGTAAGCTAGCCAAGGCCAGCCAGATAGAGACCTGAAGTAGGGTGTCGCGTTCGCGGATATAGTTAGTTGTCTCAAAGAAGACCAGTAGTTTCCCAGTCGTAGATTGGCTCACTTGGTAGGTAAAATAGCGTCCCTTATGAGTAATAGAACCATAAGTTTCTTGCTTTTTGAGGATGTTCGGGAGAAAACTTTTGACTTCAGACTCAGTTAAGGACTGGACATTTGTGAGGGAGATGGCGTAGTCATTTTCCTTTTCTCTGACGGAGAAGTATTGAAAATTGTAGACAATTCCTTCTTGGATATTTTTCTCAGTCAGACTTTCCTTGATTTCGTCTGTAATAGGAAGTTCGCCCTCATTCTTGGTTAAGATAGAGAGGACGGTGTGGATGTTACCCTCCGTCTGAGTGTAGACGATACTATTCATCAAGACTAGAAAGAAGGTTAGAATCAGAGCAATGGCAAGAGTGGCCGTTGCGATAAATTTGATACGAAGTTTTCGAAACATCTAGTCACCTCCTGTCAATTGGAAGGGGCCTTCTGCAGCCCCAAGTATTTGTAAGCTAGACTGGACACTTTGGAGTTTTTGGCGTAGGTAGGAGATATAGAGAAAGACGAGCTCGTGATCCTGTTCTTCCAGCTCATCTGGCCAGACCTGCTCTAGTAGTTGTTGACAACTGAGGGGTTGGTTAGCGTGCTGGATGAGGAGAGTCAAGAGTTGGGTTTCCTTTTTCCCTAAACGAATGCTGTTTGTAGCAGCTAATTCTTGTTCGTCAATATCCAAGCGGGTATTTCCTAATTGGACTGTATCCGGGGTGTAGTCTTCCAGGCGGCGTGCAGTAGAACGGAGTCTAGCTAAGAGTTCCTTGAGCGAGAAAGGTTTGGTCAAGTAGTCGTCAGCACCTGCATCAAGTCCAGTTACGCGGTCATCCACTTCGGCCATGGCTGTCAACATGATGACGTGAGTCGTATTGCCTGCCTGGCGAATTTCTTTGAGGGCTTCGATTCCAGTTTTAATTGGCATCATGATGTCAAAAATCATGAGGTGATAGTGGTTAGTTGTAGCTTTTTCGACAGCATCTTGTCCATTAAAAACAGAATCAACGCTATAGCCCTCGCGTTCTAAAGCAACAGTGATGACGCGATTTAGTTGAGCTTCATCTTCGGCAAGTAGGATTTTCATAGGTCCTCCTTAGTCTTGGTCGGATCGTTGAATCAAATCACGGATGGTCTGCATGGTCAAGTCACATGAAGCAAGCTCATCGGCACAACGTTTGAGCTCGCGCGTGATTCGCTCAGGATTTTGGATGTTTTTCTTATATTTCATCTGGTGTTCGAGGCTAGCCCAGGAGTCCATAGCAATTGTGCGCAGTTGAATCTCGATAAAATAGGTACCCTGGTCATTTCCCAGACAGTCTGGGTAGGGAGTGGTCACCTCTAGAATCAGATGATAGGAACGGTAGCCGTTGGGTTTGACCTGACGGATATAGTCTTTCTCTTTGAAAATATGGATGCTTGGCATCTGGCGAATATACTCTACGATGCGGTAGATATCATCTGTAAAGCCTGTGATAATTCGAACGCCAATAGCATCTCGTATTTCTTTAAGAGCGGATTGACTTGTCTGAGGAAGGCCCTTGCGTTGGCATTTTTCACGCATACTTTTTTCTGTTTTGATGCGCGCATGCAAATGCTCATATAGTTTGAGGTTGGTTTCTTTTTTGTAATTGGCTGCGGCCTCTTCTATGTCTTGAATAAAGGTTTGCAAGATGGTGGGTAAATAGGTCTCACAGCTACCATAGATAGAATTCATAAGCACGTCCATTCTGAACAGTTTTTTACTATTATATCATGAAAACACAGATATGAGATAAGTTCTTACAAAGACAGATGGGATGAGAATTTTGACAAAGCCCCTTATTCGAGATATAATGAAGAAAAATCGAGCAAGGAAAAAGAAATGACAAACTCAAAGTATATAACACGCTTGAAACGTTCAGAGGGCCAGTTGCGTGGGATTCAAAAGATGATAGAAGAAGATCGTGATTGCGCTGATATTGTGACGCAGTTGACAGCAGTAAAATCGAGTGTTGAGCGCGTGATTGAGATGATGATTACGGAAAATCTCACCGCCTGCATCAACCAACCACTAGATGATCCCGAGGCTCAAAAGGAACGCCTAGAAAAGGCCATCCGATACTTGATTAAACGGAAATGAACTAATTTTTTGAGACGATAGTTGCAAAGATCTCTGCTAATAGAATAGTTTAATTTGAATCAAAAGAGGCTGGAAAAAGTCTTTAACATAAAAGAACGCATACTATCAGGTGTTGAAAAAACTTGATAGTATGCGTTTTATTGTGGGGAGATTTATACTCTTCGAAAATCAAATTCAAACCACGTCAGCTTCACCTTGCCGTACTCAAGTACAGCCTGCAGCTAGCTTCCTAGTTTGCACTTTGATTTTCATTGAGTATTACTTCATTTTCTCCTGAAATTGAGTTGTTGCTCAGCTTCTTTTGCTTATTCTACCTCACCAGGCCAAGCATTCATACCACCTTCTACATTGGTAACGGTGAGCCCTTGGGCGCTGAGAAATTGACAGGCAGAGGCAGAACGTACTCCACCTTGACAGATAACATGGTATGCATGGTCAGGATTGAGTTCTTTGTAGCCTTGCTCCAAGCTACTTAACGGAAGATTTTTTGCACCTGGCGCATGTCCTGCTTGGAATTCATGTATTTCACGTACATCAATAAGATTTAGATTTTCATGTTGATATTTTTCATAAAAGTCAGCCATGCTGATACTAGTTTCCATATTCGACTCCTTCTGGTTTAGCCATTTTGTATAGTGAATAAGCGCCGTCAAGGTTTTGGACGGTAAATCCTGCTTGTTTGAGGATACGCTCTGCGATATAGCTACGCAAACCGCTGTGGCAGCTAACGATGTAGGCTTGGTTCTTATCCAGTTCGTCCAAGCGTTCCCGTAGTTCGTTTAGGGGGATGTGGATGGTATCGACTCTGAGTCGACCACTCTGGAATTCGCCACTTGTCCGTACATCTAAGAATTTCTTGCCCTTAGCCAGTTCGTCTTCGAGCTGGTACCATTGGATATTGTCGCTGAGACCTTCGATAAGGTTCAAGGCTGCGTAGCCCAGTATATTGACGGGATCCTTAGCAGAGCCAAATGGTGGTGCATAGGTGAACTCCAATTCTGGTAAGTCAAAGACGGTGAGATTTCCCTTGATAGCAGTTGCCAGGATATCGATTCGCTTGTCAACGCCTTTCTTCCCAACTCCTTGAGCACCGTAGATTTTTCCAGTGGTCGGGTCAAAGAGGAGTTTCAAGGTGAGATCAGTAGCGCCAGGATAATAACCAGCGTGGTCTTTCCCACTGACATGAAGCGCCTTGTAAGGGAGTTGATTCATGCGAAGGATGCGTTCGCTGAGACCAGTCGAAGCGGCTGTCATATCAAAGGCACGAACGATAGCAGTGCCGATGCTGCCCTTGTTTGTACGACCGAGTCCTGCTATGACGTCCGCCACTTGGCGTCCTTGCCGATTGGCAGGAGAAGCGAGAGAGATGAGGGCATCTTGGCCTGTAATCTCTTGCTTGACGACGATGGCATCCCCGACTGCAAAGATATCTTTTTGACTGGTTTCGTAGTGTTCGTCGACTAAGATACCGCCACGTAGTCCCAGTTCAATCCCCGCAACTTTAGCTAGTTCATTTTCAGGCTGAACACCGACAGAAAGGATGGTGAGGTCAGAAGTGATCTTTTGACCGTTTTCGAGAACGATGATTTTTCCTTGGTCTTCAAATTGAGTAGCAGACTGGGAAGTGATAACGCGGACACCATTTGCCAGCAATTCTGCTTGGACAAAGGCCGCCATTTCCTGATCTAATGGTGGCAAGACATGGGGTGCTTTCTCAACGATAGTAACTTGCAATCCCCGTTTCACCAGATTTTCAGCCATTTCAAGCCCGATAAAGCCTGCACCGATGACGACAGCTTCTTTTGGATGATTGTCCAAGGCTGTCACAATCTCATCGAGATCGGGAACATTGCGGAGCGTGTAGGCATTCTTAGCTTCTGCCAAACCTTCAATGGGAGGAACAAATGGTTTAGCTCCTGGGGAGAGGATCAACTTGTCGTAGCTTTCTGTGAATTCCTGTCCATGGTGTCGCACCGTCACAGTGTGTTCTTCTGGCGAAATCTGGATGACCTCGTGAAATGGTCGCACATCGAGATTAAAGCGTGCTTTGAGACTTTCAGGAGTTTGGACTAATAAACTATCACGGTTTGCAATCTCTCCTGAAACATAGTAAGGAAGTCCGCAGTTTGCAAAGGAAACAAAGGGACCTTTCTCAAAAATAATGATCTCAGCGTCTTCCATGAGACGTCTGAGGCGGGTTGCTGCTGACATACCGCCTGCAACTCCTCCGACAATGATAATTTTCATTGACTTTCTCCTTTATACTTCTAGATGACCTTGCCTGTCCAAGCGCTCATACCGCCTCGGACATTGATGACATCGTAGCCTTTTTTCTTAAGCTTTTTAGCGGCTAGTTTGCTTCGCACACCAGAATGACAAATGACATAAAGTGTTTCTTTTGTCGCAGGTGTGTAGGAACCGATTTCCGTTAAAGGAATATTTTTGGCATTTTTGATATGACCTCTGTGATATTCCGTAGGCGTCCGAACATCCAGTAGTTGAATCGGTTCCTTGAGTTTAGCTTCTAACTCGCTGGTAGAAATACTGTCAATTTTTGTAAATAAGTGAAACATAGGCACCTCCAAATATACCCTTATGGGGTATATTAAACCATGAAGTTAAGCTTTTGTCAAGCAAGTTGTTTTGACTTGGGAGGGAATTAGTTTCGAGAGTCTAGAAAGCAGGCTATTCTTGACCTTTCACAGGCTTTTTGATATGATGGGCTCAAAGTAAGTGTGAGGTGATAAGATGGCTAGCGAATACCAGAAAATGATAGCAGGGGAGCCTTACCGTCCGTCGGACCCAGAGTTGCGGTCCTTGGCGCAAGCTTCTCGCCAAAAACAGGCTGCCTTTAACAAGGAAGAAGATCCCTTGAAGGGAGCGGAGATTATCAAGACTTGGTTTGGCTCAACTGGGCAAAATCTCTATGTCAATCCACGCTTGGTGGTCGATTATGGAGTCAATATCCATCTAGGGGAAAATTTTTATTCTAATTGGAACTTGACCATGCTGGATGTTTGTCCGATTCGCATCGGGAACAACGCCATGCTTGGCCCCAACTGTCAGTTTTTAACCCCACTCCATCCACTGGATCCGGATGAACGCAATTCAGGGGTCGAATATGGCAAGCCCATCACCATCGGAGATAATTTCTGGGCTGGAGGTGGCGTCATTGTCCTTCCTGGAGTGACACTGGGAAATAATGTCGTTGCAGGAGCAGGGGCCGTGATTACCAAGTCCTTTGGAGACAATATTGTCCTAGCTGGCAATCCTGCTCGTGTCATCAAGGAAATACCAGTAAAAGAAAACTAAAAAGAAACAGCTTGGGCTGTTCTTTTTATGAGCTTTAGTCTTATAAATTTTTCTTCTTTTTGGCTTTCTTGGTCAAGGAGACATCGCACTGAGGGATGTTGCTTTTAAAAACTATTAATGCATTTTAGTACTCTCAAATTGTTTCTAGTAGCCCTTTCAAAAGAATACTAAGCGAAACTAAATTTAAGGAAACTTTCAGAAAAGTTTTAGTTTCGTTTCAGGAATCTTCTGTAGACTGTCTAGCTATATCATACGAAGGAGAGGAAAAAGGTATGAAATCAAAAAAATGGACCCTACTCGCAACGAGTTTAACGGCAATGGTGCTGCTGGCAGCATGCGCCCAGTCAACAACTACATCTAATACCAATGCAACGACAAATAGTGCCACAACAACTGCAACAAAGACAAACCAATCTTCCTATTTTACAGAGAAGGACAATGATACTTCTTATGATGAAAGCACAGCTTCTAAGATTGAGCTATCTGGCTCATCAGCAAACGTCTCTGGAGATGGGGTGACAGTCTCTGAATCAACAGTGACCATCACAAAATCTGGAACCTATGTGATTTCAGGTCAGTCTGACGGAGTGCAGATCAAGATCGAGGCAGATAAGTCTGCAGATGTTCATCTAGTCCTAAAAGGTGCGACCATGACCAATACCAATGCAGCAATTTCTGCGACATCAGCTGGCCATGTCTACTTGACTCTAGCAGAGGGAACCACCAACAGTCTCTCTGACTCAAGCTCTAACAGCGACGAAAAAGCAGATGCAGCTCTCTTTTCTAAGGTAGATTTGACCATCAACGGGAAAGGAACTCTCAATGTAGATGGCAAGAAGAACAATGGTATCAAGGCCAACGACACCCTCCACATCACGGGTGGAACCTATAACATCACAGCAGTTGGCGATGCCTTTAATGTTAATGATGAACTCAACATCACTGGTACGACCATGACCATTGATGTCAAAGAGGATGGGGTCAAGGTCGACAATGATGAGGATACTTCAGTCGGAACCATGTACCTATCCAACAACACCATCACCGTTACAGCAGGGGATGATGGCATCCACGCTTCTGGAGATCTTGTCATTGATAGTGGTACCTATACCGTCAAGAATTCGACAGAAGGGATAGAAGGAAAATCCATCACCATAAACGACGGCGATATCAATGTCTATGCGACAGATGATGGAGTCAACGCAGCTAATAAAAACGCCCAACAGAGTGAAATCTTCTTCACTATGAACGGTGGGAACCTGACAGTAGAAGTAGGCCAAGGAGACACAGACCCAATCGACTCAAACGGCAATATCACAGTCACAGGCGGAACCATTAAAATGATTGGTCAAACAGGTTTTGACTTTGATGGAACGGCGACCTACACAGGTGGAGATATCTATCTCAACGGTGAAAAACAAACGGAAATTGTCAACTCTATGCCTGGAGGCGGTGGCCCAAATGGAGGTCCTCAAGGCGGCGGTCCAGCCCCTGGCGGACAAGGATAAGCAAAAAAGATAGCATTCAATTAGAATGGCTATCTTTTTATATAAGTGATAGATTCATATGTTACGAGTGGTTTTATAATCGTAGCTTTCAAAGGCTAAATTGTCCAGTCACCCGTTTTTGTTTACTTAAATTTCTTGAATTTTAAGAGGGTATTGAGTAGTTTTCCTTTAAATGTTTTGTTTTGATAGGCGATTGTGAGGAAATTAAAGAATTCAACTGCTAGGTGTTCTTGGTGACCGAGCACCATCTCGCTTGGGGCTGCTTCGGGGGAAAGACTCCTAGTTTGATGCGGAGTCCACCTTTTTTCATTTTGAACTGGTGCATGCCATACATCTTGATATCAAGGCTTGGATCGGATATGAGAGTAGCAGTATCACCTGCCATAGAAATTTTTGTATCAGCATCAGGAATGACTGGTTTTTCAGCATCTAGACTGATAAAGATTTTTTGATAAGTTGGTTGTCCGTACTCTCCAATCAACTTCATCACTTCCTGTCCACCGTGCACCCCAGCAAATACAAAATGTTCAGGGTGAACTTTAGAAGGGAGCGCTTCGTCGCCCATTTTATTTAGTCCTTGGTTGAAGGCGAAGAAGTCTCCCAAAGTCAATCCATCGACGTCCACATCTACGTAAGCGGCTTGTAGGTTACGACCCTTGACCGAATTCTTAGAAATGTCATGCCACATTTGATTTGATTCTGCTAGACGGTCAGCGTAGAGTTCGAGGATTTTTTGACTTCCGAGGGCTAATTTGGTTTCAATTAGGTCTTGAAAATTTCTTAGTCTGTTTCATATAAAAATGAGTAAAATGAATTCCCATTACCAAGGTCATTAGAGTTGCGATAGCAATGACGATGGTTGGATTAGCCGAGAAAAGTAGAGGAAAAATAGGCCTTTAAAAAGTGGACAGAAAAGACCATTTCGGAGTATAGAGAGGAAGTTCAAAAACATTTTTAGAAATAAGACATGTGCATTATAAACATCAGATACGAATCTGGTGCTTTATTTTTTAAAGAATTTAGATTTTTTTCTTGACAAGTGAGTGATTACTCACTATAATAGGTTTATATTTAGTAAGTGAGTAATCACTCACCAAGGAGGAAGTAAATGAAAACATTACTACATTTACAAGATTTAGTAAAATCTTTTGACCATCAAATAGTTCTGAATCATGTCAGCTTTGAATTGCAGACAGGAGAAATTATAGGATTAATTGGTCCGTCTGGTGCTGGTAAATCAACTATGATTAAGACTGCGTTAGGAATGGAAAAGGCTGATGGAGGCGTAGCTTTAGTGTTAAATCACACTATGCCCAATCGCCATATTTTAGGAGATATTGGTTATATGGCCCAGTCAGATGCCTTATATGAGGCTTTGTCAGGTCAAGAAAATCTAGAATTTTTTGGTCAGCTAAAAGGGCTATCCAAAAGAGATCTGACAGCTGAAATTGCCCATGTGGCTCAAGTTGTGGATCTGACAGAGCATTTGAATAAAACAGTATCCGGTTATTCTGGAGGAATGAAGCGACGCTTGTCTTTAGCCATCGCGCTTCTGGGGAATCCTCAGCTCTTGATTTTGGACGAACCGACAGTTGGAATCGACCCTTCTCTTCGAAAGAAAATTTGGAAAGAATTATTCGCGCTTAGAGACAATGGGATTGGGATATTAGTTACTACCCATGTTATGGATGAAGCAGAGTTAGCGGATAAGGTCGGCTTGTTATTAGGTGGAAAAATCATTGCTTTTGATACACCGCAACACTTAAAAGATAGTTATCAAGTTTCAAGTATTGAAGAAGTATTTTTGAAAGCAGAAGGAGAGTAAGATGAGAACCATTGCTATTGCTAAAAAAGTTATCAAAGAATTGCTTCGTGACAAACGAACCTTGGCTATGATGTTTGTAGCGCCGGTATTTATTATGTGGCTGATGAACCTCATGTTTTCAGCTAGTACAACCGTGAATGTCAAGTTAGCGACACAAGATCTACCAACTGGTTTGGTAACGAAAATGGATGAGCTCGATCATGTGGACGTCGAGACTTATCAAGACTTAGATCAGGCTAAAAAAGCTCTAGCTGACGAGAAAGTAGATGCAGTCATATCGTATAAAGATGGTGAGTATCAGGTCGACTACGCAAATACGGATGCTTCTAAAACAACTATGACACGACAAGTGTTACGAACAAGTATCGTCAATGAAGGCACCGATCAGTTATTATCTCGTGTCAAACAAGCTCTTCCACAATTGAAATTAGATGCAAAGGCGCCTGAAATCAAAGAATCTTACCAATATGGAGATAAAAATACTGGATTCTTTGCACATATGATTCCAATTTTAATTGGCTTTGTGGTCTTTTTCTTTGTCTTTTTGATTTCTGGTATGGCACTTTTGAAAGAGCGCACAAGTGGAACCTTGGATCGCTTGTTAGCAACCCCAGTGAAACGTTCTGAAATCGTCTATGGCTATATGTTGTCTTACGGTATTATTGCGATTTTTCAAACGGCAGTTGTCGTCTTAGCAGCAATTTGGCTACTAGATGTAGAAGTTGTAGGAAATATTTTAAATGTTATAATAGTTAATGTGGTACTGGCTCTTGTAGCACTAGCTTTTGGAATTCTCTTGTCTACTCTAGCAAAATCAGAATTCCAAATGATGCAATTTATTCCTCTCGTGATTATGCCTCAACTCTTTTTCTCAGGGATTATTCCATTGTCATCCATGGGAGAATGGGCTCCAACTGTGGGGAAATTTTTGCCATTAACCTATTCTGGTGATGCAATAAGCCAGATTATTCTTTACGGACACAATCTTGGTGATATTTTGCCAAATCTTGGTGTTTTAATGATTTTCTTGATCATTTTAACAATTCTCAATATTGTTGGATTGCGTCGTTATCGTAAAGTTTAGAAATCAACATAAATAATGCTAAAAAGGTGTGAAGATTAGATGGATAAGACTGTTTTTGAATCGTTTGAAGATTACTTAGAAGAAGCGAATTACCCTCAAGGAAAGAAAAAAATCATGCAGGCAGCAGTGGATCTCATATCAACCAGGAGTTACCATGGGACCTCAACTCTTCACATAGCTGAGCGTGCTGGACTAAGTCAGGCAACTTTGTTTAAGTATTTTAAGACGAAGGATGATTTACTGACGGCTATTTTACATCCTGTAGTCCCAGGCATTTTCGGTAGTTTTTTTGAGGAACTCTTAGCTTTTGAAACGACAGAAGAGAGGGTTCGTTATCTCGTCCACGATCGTATGAGCTATCTCAAAAAAAATCGTGCTTTGATGAAAATCATTCTGCAGGAGAGTTTTTCAAATAAAAAACTAAAAAATGAACAGATTTTTATCTGGAATGCTATTCAAGATAAACTTCGAGTACTCCGTAAGGAATTGATAGCAGATCCACGTGTAAATCCAGAGTTAACGATTCCTCAAATGGTTCGTATTTGTGTTGGCCCATTGTTGGCTTACTTCGCTCAGCTTTATATCGTTAGCGACAATGGAGAAATAAAGGAAGAGGACCTAGACTTATTAGAAAAACAGATTTTAGGTGCTTTGTGGAAATAGAGTAGGCCTAGACAAAATGGAGGCTAGATTCTATTGGTTTGGCTTCTTGCACAAGATAATATAAAAGGGTATATATTGTCTGATGCAGATTCGTGCTTTTTTATTATTGAATTTGCTATTTTGGTGATAGTCCTCAATCACTTTACTAAAACAGAAACCGACCACTCCAGCAGAGCAACGATTTCTTAAATGTATGGAAGAGGAGTTTTCTGGCTTGCTAAAGACAACTCCTTGACACTTCGTCAGCTTTTGATACAATAGTACAAAATTAGAGGAGGTGGGCTATGATTCAGAAGCATGCGATTCCCATTTTAGAGTTTGACGACAATCCCCAAGCGGTCCTTATGTCCAATCACGAGGGTTTAGACTTAAAGTTGCCAAAGAAATGCATCTATGCATTTTTGGAGGAAGAGATTGACCGCTACGCTCAGGAAGCAGGAGCGGACTGTGTTGGTGAGTTCGTTTCTGCCACTAAAACTTATCCAGTGTACGTCATCAACTACAAGGGTGAGAAGATTTGTCTGGCCCAGGCGCCCGTGGGGTCTGCCCCAGCGGCCCAGTTTATGGATTGGTTGATTGGCTATGGTGTGGAGCAAATCATATCCACTGGAACCTGTGGCGTCCTAGCCGATATAGAGGAGAATGCTTTTCTCATCCCTATTCGCGCTCTGCGAGATGAGGGGACGAGCTACCACTATGTAGCACCTTCTCGTTATATGGAGATGCAGATTGAGGCTGTTTCTGCCATTGAGCAAGTTTTGGAGCAAAGAGGCATTCCTTACGAGGAGGTCATGACCTGGACGACAGATGGTTTTTACCGAGAGACAGCTGAAAAGGTTGCCTATCGTAAGGAAGAAGGCTGTGCTGTTGTGGAGATGGAGTGCTCTGCTCTTGCGGCAGTAGCTCAGTTACGTAGGGTTGTCTGGGGAGAACTGCTCTTTACCGCAGATTCCCTGGCGGATCTAGATAACTACGACAGTCGTGACTGGGGCGTAGAAGCTTTTGATAAGGCCCTCGAACTCTGTCTTGCTATTATGCACCACATGTGAGTGCTCTTACTGTTTTTATGGTACAATGTAGCTATGGTATTCAAATCATTTTTTGAAAAAATAAAGACGACGCTAGTTCGATTATCACCAGCTCGTCGCATCTTTTTAAGTTTTGCCCTAGTAATCTTCTTGGGTTCTCTCCTTTTAAGCCTACCCTTTGTGCAAGCAGAAACGTCACAAGCGACCTACTTTGACCATCTCTTTACGACTGTGTCCATGGTCTGTGTGACAGGGCTCTTCACCCAGCCGGTGGCCTCTACTTACAATATCTGGGGCCAGTTGATTTGCATGCTGTTGATCCAGATCGGTGGATTGGGGCTTATGACCTTTATTGGAATCTTTTATATCCAAGGGAAACAAAAGCTCAGTCTTCGTAGCCGTGAGACTATTCAAGAAAGTTTTAGTTATGGGGAAACCCAGTCTTTAAAGGATTTCATCCGTTCAATCTTTCTGACGACTTTTCTAGTGGAGGGGCTCGGTGCCCTTCTCTTGAGTTTTCGCTTTATCCCCGAATTTGGCTGGGGGCGAGGGATGTTAAGCTCTATCTTTTTGGCCATTTCAGCTTTCTGCAATGCTGGATTTGATAATTTTGGAAGTACGAGTTTGGCAGTCTTTCAGACGGACCCTTTGATCAATCTAGTGATTGCAGGATTGATTATAACGGGTGGCCTAGGATTTATGGTCTGGTTTGACCTAGCGACCCAGTTTGGGAAAAAGAAAAAACGCCGCCTGCGTTTCCATACCAAGTTGGTTCTCTTTTTAACGGCGGGAATTTTGCTCTTTGGAACAGTATCGACTCTCTTAATCGAGTGGAACAATCCAGGGACGATTGGGAATCTCAGCGTCCCAGAGAAACTGCTGGTTAGCTTTTTCCAGACTGTCAGTATGAGGACGGCAGGCTTTGCCTCTATTGACTATACCCAGGCTCGACCGGTCACCTTGCTGATCTACATCTTGCAGATGTTTCTGGGTGGGGCGCCTGGAGGGACAGCAGGGGGACTCAAGATTACGACCTTCTTTGTCTTGTTAGCCTTCGCTCGTAGTGAACTATTGGGCTTGCCTCATGCAAATGTGGCTCGGAGAACTATTGAACCTCGAACCGTGCAAAAATCTTTCAGTGTCTTTATTATCTTCTTGTTAACATTCTTGCTGGGCTTGATTCTGTTAGGGATAACAGCAGAAGGAAATCCGCGCTTTATCTACCTCATGTTTGAGACCATTTCAGCCCTTGCGACAGTTGGGGTGACGGCGAATTTAACACCAGAGTTAGGCAAGTTAGCTCTCAGCATCGTTATGTTGTTGATGTTTATCGGCCGTATTGGCCCCTTGACACTACTGGTAAGTTTAGCAGAATACCAGCCAGACAAGAAAGATATGATTCACTATATGAAAGCAGATATCACTATCGGATAAGAAAGGAAAAACGATGTCAGATCGGACAATTGGAATTTTAGGTTTGGGAATTTTTGGGAGTAGTGTTTTGGCTGCTCTTGCCAAGCATCATATGAATATCATTGCTATTGATGACCACGAGGAGCGCATTAATCAATTTGAACCCGTGCTAGCGCGTGGGGTTGTTGGAGATATCACGGATGAAGAACTCCTTCTATCAGCTGGAATTGACACCTGCGATACCGTAGTTGTTGCAACGGGGGAAAATCTGGAATCCAGTGTTCTTGCAGTCATGCACTGTAAGAGTCTAGGAGTGCCGACCGTCATTGCCAAGGTAAAAAGTCACATGGCTAAAAAGGTACTGGAGAAAATTGGTGCGGACTCGGTCATCTCACCGGAATTTGAAATGGGACGTTCGTTAGCGCAGAGAATTCTCTTCCATAACAGCGTAGATGTCTTTCAGTTGGACAAGAATGTTTCAATTGTCGAGATGAGAATCCCCCAATCTTGGGCAGGGAAAAGCCTTAGCCAGCTAGATTTACGTGGGCGATACAATCTCAATGTACTTGGATTTCGTGACTATGAAAATGCTCCTCTAGATGTTCAATTCGGTCCTGATGACCTTTTACGGTCAGGCGCCTATATCATGGCGGTGATTAATAACCAACATTTGGATACTCTAACAGAGCTGAGTGAGTAGGAGAGGAAGGGTTGTTTTCTTCCCCAATGATTAATGAATCAATATAAGTATTTTATAAGAGGGATTTAAGAAAAATTTTAACTTTTTCTTAATCCTTTTTAATTTTAGGAGATTATACTAGAGTCATCAAAAAAAGAAAACTCTAAGGAGAATCCTATGAAATTCAATCCAAATCAGAGATATACTCGTTGGTCAATTCGCCGTCTTAGTGTCGGTGTTGCTTCAGTTGTTGTGGCCAGTGGCTTCTTTGTCCTAGTCGGTCAACCAAGTTCTGCGCGTGCTGATGTCGTCAATCCGACTCCTGCCCAAGTCGTGCCAGACGCTGCTTCGGTGAGTGAAAAGAGCGACTTACCAGCAGAGGTTCTCAAAAAAGCAGTCGATGTAGCTCTTCCTTCAGAACAGTCTATTCCAACACCTAAAGCAAGTGTGGATACGACAAGCTCTTCAGAAAAAGCGGACGCAACTGCTAAAGAGCCAGTAGTAGCACCAAAAGAAGAAATGCAAGCAAAGCCAGATTCTAAGAAACAAACAGAAGATGCAGTTAAACCTGTGAAAAGTCCTGCGTCTACAGTTTCTGGACAAGACCGTGAAGCCAGTGAAGCGAAATCAGCGACCACTCCAGCCGAAGTCCAAAAAGGTGTGGCCGACAACACCAAAGATACAGTAGATGTCCCAGCTTCTTATTTGGATAGAGCTAATTTCCCAGGTCCATTTACAGCTGGTGTCAACCAAGTTATTCCATACGAAGCCTTTGGTGGAGATGGTATGTTGACTCGCCTTATCTTGAAAGCCTCTGATAAGGCTCCATGGTCAGACAACGGAACAGCTAAAAATCCCGCTCTCTCACCAGTAGAGAAATTGGGCAAAGGCCTTTACTTCTACGAAGTGGACTTGGCCGGCACCCAAGGCAAATCTGACCAAGAGCTGCTTGATCTCTTAAAACAAAACGGTACGCGAAGCTATAAAGCTACCATCAAGGTGTACGGTGCGAAAGATGGCAAGCCTGACTTAACTAATCTGGTAGCGACTAAAGATTTGGATGTCAACTTGAATGGTTTGACCACCCCAGCTGAAGTCCAAAAAGGTGTGGCTGACAACACCAAAGACACAGTAGATGTCCCAGCTTCTTATTTGGATAGAGCTAATTTCCCAGGTCCATTTACAGCTGGTGTCAATCAAGTCATTCCATATGAAGCTTTTGGTGGAGATGGTATGTTGACTCGCCTGATCTTGAAGGCCTCTGATAAGGCTCCATGGTCAGACAACGGTTCAGCTAAAAATCCCGCTCTCCCACCAGTAGAGAAATTGGGAAAAGGCCTCTACTTTTATGAAGTGGATTTGGCCGGAACTCAAGGAAAATCTGATAAAGAGCTTCTTGACCTCCTAAAACAAAATGGAACTCAAAGTTATAAGGCCACCATCAAGGTGTACGGTGCAAAAGACGGCAAGCCTGATTTAACTAACCTCGTAGCGACTAAAGATTTGACTGTTAATTTGAATGGTTTGACCACACCAGCTGAAGTGCAAAAAGGTGTGGCTGACAACACCAAAGATACAGTAGATGTTCCGGCTTCTTACTTGGATAGAGCCAATTTCCCAGGTCCATTCACAGCTGGTGTCAACCAAGTCATTCCATACGAATTCTTCGCTGGTGATGGCATGTTGACTCGCCTCTTGTTAAAAGCATCCGACAAAGCCCCATGGTCAGACAACGGAACAGCTAAAAATCCCGCTCTCCCACCAGTAGAGAAATTGGGCAAAGGTCTTTACTTCTACGAAGTAGACTTGGCAGGCACCCAAGGAAAATCTGATAAGGAGCTGCTTGACCTCTTGAAACAAAATGGCACTCAAAGTTATAAGGCAACCATCAAAGTGTACGGTGCGAAAGACGGCAAACCTGACTTAACTAATCTCGTAGCAACTAAAGATTTGACTGTTAATTTGAATGGCTTGACCACACCAAATCAGGTTAAAGAGTCTGTTGTTAACAATGTCAAAGACATGATTGATGTTCCAGCTAGCTACCTTGATAAGGCTAAGGTTCCTGGACCTTTCTTGGCCGGTGTCAACCAAGTTATTCCATACGAAGCTTTTGGTGGAGATGGTATGTTGACTCGCCTCTTGTTAAAAGCTTCAGACAAAGCCCCATGGTCAGACAATGGAACGGCTAAAAATCCTGCTCTATTGCCACTTGAAGGCTTGGCTAAAGGCCAATATTTCTACGAAGTGGATTTGAATGGCAATACGGTTGGCAAAGATGGTCAGGCCTTGCTGGATCAACTTCGAGCTAACGGAACCCATACATACCTAGCTACTGTTAAAGTCTATGGCTCTAAAGATGGCAAACCTGATTTGACCAATCTGATTGCTACTCGTCAAGTAACGATTCAGCTTCGTGGAAAAGAAATGGCGACAATACCATCTCAACAAGGTCAGATGAATACGAAGCCTTCTGAAACAGGCTCTACAGGTACGACTGAGGGTATGATGGGTACAAATCACCATATGTCAGATATGAAGGTCGATCAACCAGCTTCTAGCCCAATGGCTAATATGATGAAAAAAGATGATAAAGCGATGCTACCAAATACTGGGGAAGCTAAAACAGCTACAGCTGGCCTTGGTATCTTTGGTCTAGCCTTGGCAGGTCTTGTTGGACTTTTGGGTTTGACAAGCAAACGAGAAGATTAAGATTCAAATCACTTAAACATTAGGGAAAATAGTGTTATACTAAAGCAAGTATAACACTGTTTTTATCGAAGGAGTGTCAGATGAAAAAGACAATTTTGCTGGTTGATGATGAGATAGATATTCTAGATATTCAAAACCGCTATCTTATACAGGCAGGTTACGATGTTTTGGTCGCCCATGATGGTAAGGAGGGATTAGAACTTTTCAGAAAAAAACCTATCGACCTCATTATCACAGATATCATGATGCCCAATATGGATGGCTATGATTTTATCAGTGAAGTTCAGTATATCGCTCCGGATCAACCCTTCCTCTTTACAACTGCTAAGACAAGCGAACAGGATAAGATTTATGGATTAAGTTTGGGGGCAGATGATTTTATAGTCAAACCCTTTAGCCCACGCGAATTGGTTTTAAGAGTGAATAATATCTTGCGTCGCCTTAGCCGTGGAGAAGAGACAGAACAGATCGAGTTTGGTGACTTGGTAATCAACCATGTGACTCATGAAGTTCGCATTGGGGAGCAACCTTTGGAATTGACAGTAAAATCCTTTGAACTTCTATGGATATTGGCCAGCAATCCTGAGAGAGTCTTTTCAAAGACGGAACTTTATGAGAAGGTATGGCAAGAGGACTATGTGGATGATACCAATACACTCAATGTTCATATCCATGCTTTGAGGCAAGAGTTGACCAAGTATACAAATTCAAATGCTCCCGCTATCAAAACTGTCTGGGGTTTGGGCTATAAGATGGAAAGACCAAGAGGTAGAAAATGAAATTAAAAAACTATATTTTAGTGGGGTATCTAGTATCGACTCTACTAACGATTTTGGTCGTTTTCTGGGCAGTCCAACGAATGTTGATTGAGAAAAGTGAAGTTTACTTTCTCGTTGGAATGACCTTGATTGCTAGTTTCATTGGCGCTGCAGTGAGCATCTTTCTTTTGTCGCCAGTGTTCTCTTCTCTGAAACATTTGAAAAAACAAGCTCAGGATATAGCCAGCAAGGATTTCAGCACAGAAATTGAAACCAAAGGCCCATTAGAATTTCAAGAGCTGGGCCAGGCTTTTAATGACATGTCCCACAATTTGCAAGCTACCTTTCAATCACTTGATGAGAGCGAGCAAGAAAAGAGAATGATGATTGCGCAGCTCTCTCACGATATTAAAACTCCCATTACCTCCATTCAGGTTACTGTGGAGGGAATTCTAGATGGAATGATTAAGGAAGAGGAACGGCTCCACTACTTAACCACGATTGGTCGGCAAACTGAGCGTCTAAACAAGCTAGTGGAGGAATTGGATGTTTTGACTCTTAATACACAACCTCAAGAAACTGCTGATGAGGAAGTCGAAGAGGTCTTTTTAGATCAATTGCTGATTGAGTCAATGAGTGAATTCCAACTCCAGATTGAACAAGAGGAGCGGGATGTTTACATTCAGGTATCACCTGAGTCGGCGAAAATCAAGAGCCATTCTGACAAACTTTCTCGCATTCTGGTCAATTTGTTAAACAATGCCTTTAAATATTCAGAACCAGGAACCAGAATCGAGGTTCTTGCCCAATTAACAGAACAAGAGCTGACAATCAGTGTGAAAGACGAGGGTCAGGGGATCCTTCCTGAGGATTTGGAAAAGATCTTTAAACGACTTTATCGTGTGGAAACTTCGCGCAATATGAAGACGGGTGGACATGGATTAGGACTTGCGATTGCACGAGAACTAGCCCATCAGCTTGGTGGCGAAATCACAGCAGAAAGTCAATATGGCCTAGGAAGCAAGTTTACATTCAGCCTCAATTTGAAATAAAGGCGTAAAATCCCTTTACAAATCTAGCTTTTCATGGTACAATAGCCTTTGTGTGAAATAGCAGCAGGAAAGCATGAAGCTCGTCAACAGGTGTCTTATGACAAGTAACCTTGGCTGTTTAGGCGAAGGGCATCTGCACGAATCAGGGCTTTCTAAGTGACTATTTCCACCGAAATATTATTTATATCAGGAGGACATTCACATGTCACGTTATACAGGACCATCTTGGAAACAAGCTCGTCGCCTTGGCCTTTCACTTACAGGTACAGGTAAAGAATTGGCACGTCGTAACTACGTACCAGGACAACACGGACCAAACAACCGTTCTAAATTGTCAGAATACGGTTTGCAATTGGCTGAAAAACAAAAACTTCGTTTCACTTACGGTGTAGGTGAAAAACAATTCCGTAACTTGTTCGTACAAGCTACAAAAATCAAAGGCGGAATCCTAGGTTTCAACTTCATGCTTCTTTTGGAACGTCGTTTGGATAACGTTGTTTACCGTCTTGGTCTTGCGACTACTCGTCGTCAAGCTCGTCAATTCGTAAACCACGGTCACATCCTTGTTGACGGAAAACGCGTTGATATCCCATCATACCGTGTAACTCCAGGTCAAGTGATCTCAGTTCGTGAAAAATCATTGAAAGTTCCAGCAATCCTTGAAGCAGTAGAAGCTACTCTTGGACGTCCAGCATTCGTATCATTCGACGCTGAAAAATTGGAAGGTTCATTGACTCGCTTGCCAGAACGCGACGAAATCAACCCAGAAATCAACGAAGCACTTGTCGTTGAATTCTACAACAAAATGCTTTAAGATAAGACTTTATATTGTAAGAAGCCTACAAGAGTGGGCTTTTTGCTTTGTCTTAAAATGTTGATTTCTGGGTTTGTTCAGTTATTTGTTCAGTTATAAACTTTTTAGTGCAGTTTCATAGAATGAGACTGCTTTTTTTGCGTTCTCTTTTGAGAGGTGACTGTATATATCCATGGTCATAGATAATTGGGAATGTCCTAAACGGTGCTGAAGTTCCTTGTAGGGTATTCCAGAGTTAAGCAATAAACTAGCGTGTGTATGTCTGAAGCCATGAAAACCTATATTAGTGACGTTTGCCCGTTTAAAGTGGGTTCTTAACCTAGTATGTAAGGTTCGATTATTGGGGTACTCATTTATGAAGTCAGAAAAGACTACAGTTTCAGAGCGCCCAAGTTGCCAAGCTTCTTGTACTTGTCTATGTTTGTACTGCTTCAGCATACTAACAGTCGCTTGATCTATATCGATATCACGATAGCTAGATTTTGATTTAGGACTATTGAGTTCTTGATTATAGTTTAGTGTTTTTGTGATATGCACAATGGCATTATCTAGGTCAATATCAGACCAGGACAAGGCTAAAGCTTCATTGATACGACAACCAGTAGCAAGCAAAAACTTATAAAGTGTAATCTCATAATAATAGCGATACCTACTTACATCCAGAGTATCTAAGTATTGAAGAAATCTTTTTAAGTCTTCATTATCAAAATGCTTTACTTTTTCTCGCTTTTCTTTTTGTGTGTTGCGAGGTAATATTACCTCACGAGCAGGATTAAACGGTATAGCTTGCATAACTACACCATACTGCAAAATACGCTTATTTAAAGCGTGTAAGCTATCGTAGTATAAAAAAGCACCTTCTTCCCCTTTATTGGTTTTGTCAGCAAGTTTATTGACTACATTTTGAATAAGTGGAGTAGTTAGTTTATCCAACTTATAAGAGCCAAATAAAGGTAAGATATGGTTATCTAGCAGTCTTCTAACGTTTAATTGTGTGTTAGGTTTTACTGTATGCTTGTAACTTTCCCACCATAAGGAAGCTAATTCCTTGTAAGTAGTAATATTTGCAGCCTGGAATCTAGTAGATCCATTTTGTAAAAAAGCAATTTCAGCTTCTTTTGTCTTTTGCTTAACTTCTTTTTTTGTCCTTCCTGTTATGCTTGTCTTTACATCTTTTCCAGTGACTTTATCAACACCAAGATAGACATTAGCACGATATACTATTGAACCGTCTTTTTTTGTGATTTGTTTTATTTGCATAGTATTCCTTTCCATCAGCAGGCAAGCAATTAGAAAAGGTTTTGAGTTTATACTATGCTAGGAGCTACGAGAACTCCTCTATTTTCGATTTTAAGAGGACTATCAGTAAAATAACCAGATAGGAAAATAAAGCGATTATGGAGCTTATAAAGGATATTAATTAGATAATCTTCTCAAATACCATTGTGGCTTGAATGCGGTCACCACCGCCTAAACCTTTGCTTCCACCATTGGCGGTTGTGATTGTATGCAGGCGATAACCTTTAGAAGCTTGTTTATTGATAACATCTTCTAATTCTGTAAGGTTTCCTGATCCAGTGCCGAAAAACTTTTCTTTTAAAGTTACCTGAAGGACAACGTAGTGTAGTCCATTTACTCCAGATGCAGTAGAAAAACTACCTTCTTGTTTTACAGTGTCAAAAAATCCCATGGGGCTTACTCCTTTTATTATGTTAGTAATTGATAAAACTTAGTCAATAATTTTTTTGTATTGTTTGAATTGTTCTTCTATAGTGTCATCCTTGTATAGTGAATTAGTTACTTTAAGTATGTTTTCAGTTGGGATATAGTTTGATTTTACAGAGTACATAGATTTCAGTTTTTCTGTGTCCGTTTCTGTATATCTGTAATTAGAATTAAGTTCAGATAGATCTTGCAATTGATAAAAAATCATTTCTATTTGCTTATCAGATAAAACAATATCACTTAGAGAAATATAGTCTAAAAATCTAACAAATGCCTCTTTGTTCATCTTTTCCATAACATTATTATGGAAATCAATCTCATATTCTGTAACATCATCATTATTGAACCCCAATAGATATCCAACACTTACCCCGAAAATATCCGCTAATTGCTGGGCTTTTTCTGATTTTATTTGGTGTTCGCCTTTTTCCCAGTTTAAAATTGTCAGTTTTGATACTCCGATTTGTTTAGCAAGTTCCTGTTGTGTCAGTTTTCTCTCTTGCCTTAATTCTTTCAATCTACTCATTTTTACACTACCTTTCCTCTTTATTCTACCACTATTTTGAAGATAAGTATAGAAAATTTATAATTTAATTTAATTTTTTCTCTTGACAAGTAAAGAAAGTTATACTAGAATGTAATCGTAGCAAGAAAAAGTATAGAAAACTATACCTTGTAATTCAACCAGATAAAACTCCATCTATCTACTACTTTTCACGTCTGGTTCGAAAATTTTAAAAAAGGAGGTGTTTAAATGCTTATAACTGAGAGTATGGCAGAACAGGTAAGAGTCAAGCGTGCAGTTAATCGTCTTACGATGAAGGAACTAGCACAAAAACTAGGTACAACATACTCTACCTTACGTCAGGTAGAACAGGGCGATTATGATGCCCCGAGACGAATATATCAATCAGTTAGTGAGTGGCTTGCTGAAGATTACTAGAAAGGGGCATAAGACAGAGTCTAGAAATATTTTGCTTGCTACCTATGGCAGTATCAAGGGTTTGTAGGGGTTTATTCTCTCCTAAATTTTCCCTACCTCAATGATTTACTTTGGTACTGTTTTAGGTGGCAAGCACGAGCAACAAGAAGAAAGGAGCGAACCAATGGAATTGGTTTATATGGACGGCAAGAAAGAGCCGTATACACTGAGCAGTATCGTAGCAGAATGCACTGGATTGCAACATCACACAATAACCAAGACAATCCGCAAACATCAAGTAAGGTTTGAACGGTTCGGAAAGGTTGGATTTAAAATCCAAGCTATGGAAAGTGGCCAGAATACTAAGGATTATATTTTGAATGAGCAACAAGCGACCTTGTTAGTTACATTCTTAAAAAATACTGAGCAAGTGGCCAACTTCAAAACCAATCTTGTCAAAGCCTTCTTTGAAATGCGTGATGAACTTTCTAAACGCTATCTTCAAAGAGAACTGGAAAAGCCAAAGCGTAAAAGTTTAACTGAAGCTATTCAAACATGGGAGAAAGCCCCCAAGCATGCCTATAGTACACTTACAAACTTACTACTAAAGGGAGTGACAGGGAAGAATAAAGCGCAACTCATGAAGGAGCGAGAAAGTAAGAACGGTATCGATGGCTTGACAAGTGTAGAACTGACAAACTACCAACGTTTGGAAGATATGGCAATAGCTATGATTAATTTGAATAGGGGGTATTCAGAAATTAAGGAATTAATTTTTAAAGTATAGGAGTATAGAAAATGGAAAATGATTTTAAGACAGTTACAAATGCCAAAGGGTTAGAAATTCCCAAGTATTCCAAGGATTTTAAAAAGCTAGTTGAGAAAGACAGACAACTAGCCGAATATCTTTGTATGAATTACGAGAACTTGGACAGTGAAGACCTGGGCGCATTTCTTGAAACAGTAGAACAGGGAATCAGTTGGATTCTAGATCTTATCGAAAGCAAAGACTTGCTTTATAAACCAAAGTCAGGTAGTAATCATGCAAAAAGAAAATAAAAAAATCACTTGCTCAAATTTTGGCCAAGGCGAGCAAGCGACACAATTCAGAGTATAGAAATTTTTTCTATGCTTTGATTATATCAAAAAACATCTATTCTATCAAATATCTAAAGAAAAACCGAAGAGCAGGCAAGCAATTAGAAAAGGTTTTGAAAATCAAGTGCTGACAGGGTGATTCTAAGACCTTGTTTAGCTGAAAGATGGGTAATTACTCACGAAACACTGCTACAAGCGTTCGTCAACTTGGGGCAATCGCCCAGCGTTTGGAGTGGTGAAGCATACCATATAGAAAACAGGCAAGAAAAAGGACAAGGAAAGGCTAATGGAGAAAAATATGACTCTAGATCTAGATAACATGACACAATCAGAATTTGACAACCGAATTACTGAAATCAAGGATAGAAATCCGAACCTCTTTCAGTTCATCATTGACTTTTTAGATGATAAAGTAACTCCAGAAGAGGTGTACGACTTTCTAAAGATGGAGCGAAACTATCAAGTAAATTATATCAAGAATTACAAAGCGAGGGCATAGCATGAATGAATTAGATTTGACCAATATACAATCGGTAATCTTTACGGTGGTACTGATTGGCTTACTGCTTTATCTAAATCACCGAGACCGCAAAAAAAGCGCTCAAATCGAGCGAGAAAGTACACAGACGATTGAAAACAACTAGCGAGGATTTAAGCCCTGATTATGGGCGATATATTCAGCTTGGAATGGTCAGTAAAGGGGGCTAAGTATGTTTAGTTTGAGTAAAGAAAGCGAACATGATTTAACTAATAGAATAAGCACGGTTATAGAAAACTATCTAGCAGTTCGAGAACAACCTAAACCAAGACTAACTGGTTTAATATCAGCACAAGAAGCTATGGACGAGTTAGATATAAAATACAAAACTTTGCAAAAGTGGGAAGGTGCAGGACTAAGACGTTACCAACCACCACTAGAAGATACTAGAAAAGTCTATTACAAAGTTACGGATATTTTGAAGTTCCTGGGGGTAGATGATGGCAAAGACTAAAATATATTTTTGGTTAAAAGTTGATAAGAAGTTTTTTGATAACCTTTTTATTAAGCGACTTAAAAATATACCTGGTGGCTACACTATGACAGTGATTTATATCCGCCTTATGTTGGAAAGTTTAGAAGATGATTGTATTTTGTACTATGAAGGATATTTTGATAGTTTGGTACAGGAATTAGCTTTAAAACTGGATGTTTCTGAAGATGATATAAATATGACAGTTGCGTATTTTACAAAATGCGGACTAATTCAGATAGACGATGATGGCCATGCCACATTATCGCAAGCAAAAGCCATGGTTGAGAGTGAAACAAACTGGGCGAAATATAAGCGAGACCAAAGAAAAAATAGTCAAGATATACCAAAATTGGAGAATGTCCAAAATAAAAAGACTATTTCCAACTCATGTCCAACAGAGATAGATAAAGAGTCAGATAAAGATAAAGAGTTATATAAAGAATATATATTGTCAGGTAAACCTGACTTTACTTTCCCAAATTGGTTAACTCCGAGAATGATCGAGGAAATAACTAAAGGACATCCTGAGAAGTATTTAATAAGAATCCCTCTAGCTTATCTGAATCATACAGTAGGGAAAAATTATAAATATTTGGACAAAAATTTGAAGCCGATAATAGCACGATTCAAAGAAGGCTATACACTTGAAGATTTTAAACAGGTGATAGATATTAAAACGGCAGAATGGAAGGATAGCCCTGAATTTTCTAAATATCTGAGACCAGAAACACTTTTCGGAACTAAGTTTGACGGTTATTTGAATCAAAAGCCTAAAACCATAAAAGGGAAGTTTGAAGATAACTTCCCAGACCTACCATTTTAGGAGTTGCAAAGATGAAGGAACAATTTAAAGAATTTAATAACAGAAAGATATCGGATAAAGTTTGCGATATTCACCAGGTAAATTATTGGGAAATTTCTGTACCAGTGTTAGGGAGTTCAGAAAGAAAACTACAAGCATTTTGCCCGGAGTGTGTGAAGGGAGAGATTAAACAAAAAGAGAAAGACCTATTGCAGCAGTTCGAGGACAGGCAAGCTTACTTTAAAACTTATGATGTCTTAATGCGTGATAGCACGATTCCTAACGAGTTGAAGGGGGCAACGTTTGATAATTTCTTTATTAAGACGACAGAGGAACGTCAGATGTTAGAGTTTGTAAAGGGGCAAGTCCAGAAGTACCTTGCAGGTATGACTGGAAATACTTTAATCAGTGGTAGCACAGGAATAGGAAAAAGTCATTTATCGCTTGCCTTGGCTAAAGAAATCAATGAGAGTTTCAGGGAGAAGCACGAGCCTAAGAGTGTCTTGTTTGTCAGCTTAACCGAGATTATCAAACAGATAAAAGAAGGCTGGGCTTATGGAAGAAATGCAAACTTAACAGAGTATGAGGCGGTTAAAAAGTTAGTTGATGTAGATTTTCTAATCATCGATGACCTGGGGGCAAAAAATGGGACAATCTCTCCTAAGAGCGATTGGGAACAGGATTTCTTGTTTGATATTATCAATAATCGAGAAACTACGATTTTCAACACGAATCTAGATAGCAGTGAACTGCGAACGGTTTACAATGCTAGAAACTCAAGTAGGATTTTGAAAGGTTTAGAAGGGAACACTTTCAAGGCTTTTACGATTAAAGATAAGAGATACACTATAAACACAGTGAGGGGAGAATATCAATGAATGATGATAAAATGCGATTTGCAACAGAAAAAGGCTTTGTTGTCTACGAAAAATGTGGTATAATAGAGATAGAAAAAGTTCCAAGTTTTGGAGAAATTACTTTATTCTATTCAGATGGGAAATTTACCCATCTAGTCAAAAAAGAAACTAAAAAATAAGTCTATTGAGAACAACTCAGGGACATACCGTAAAGCATCTAATGCTAGAGGTATGTCCCTTTTTGTTTGCATAGAAAGGGGGTGAGGGTGATGTCAGGAGATACTTCTTTAGGGTATGTAGTAGCCAATAAGTTTTCTATGGATCCAGATAAAAGACAGAAAATCTTTTCTCAGTGTAAAAAAGAAGATGATAGCTTAGAACAACGGAAACAAGAAATACTAGAAAAATATGCTAACAAACAAGACAAATCAAAATCTAGAAAAAATGATTCTAAAGGCTCGGAGAGTCATAAAAGAAAAGCTAAGAGCTAAGAATTTTAGAAAAAATTATAAACAAAAATCAGATATTAAAAGATGAAGGAGCAAAAAATGACAACTAACTTAGCTAAACAAAAAGAAAATCTAGAAGCTTATATCCGAAGTACAGGTTATAACACTAGAGGGATGAACGTAGAAAATAATCATGTACTCATTGAAAAACCAATCCTTGATAGTTACGAAGATGAACATCAACGTAAAGAACTGGTTGATCTAGTAAATGTTATTGAGACTCGCACCCGTGGTGGAAAGTATGAAGTAACTGACTTTGAATCTGATTCATTACAAGAAGTTAGCGAAAATTCGGTTGAGAGAACAGAAGCAGATAAAAAGAAAACTATCAGCGTTGATTACTTAGTTAAATTATTCAGTGGAAAACTTGATTTTTCACAGGAACAATTAGATGATGGTCAATATAATTTAACGGATTTTCTTGGTAAGAAGATTATTAAATTAAAACGTAGAACACGAAATAGAGAGATTGGGAAAATTCTCCAAACTGCGAAAGTGCAGACTGCTACAAGTATGGACGACTTGAAATCTATTGTTTCTTTAATAAATCCAGAGCGCAATGTATCTATGGTTGTTAGTCAATCACTATTTAGTGTCTTAGAAAAAATGAAAGACACTTCAGGAAATTATCTTCTTAAAGTTGATAAAGAGACAGGAACAAGTGAAACATTCTTTGTAGATAACTTTTTAATTGTAGATGATACAACATTAGGGAATAAAGGTGACAAAAAAGGCTTTATCGGAGATCTAGAAAACTTTGTTACTTTGTTTGATCGCAAGAAAGATACACTTAGTTGGGCGAATGCGAATGACTATTTTGGGAAACGGTTGATTTTACATACCCGATTTGATGTAAAAAAAGTTGAAGAAGATTGTGGTTGTCTTATTCAATGGAACTAGGAGAAAGAAATGGATATTAATCAAGTATTTGAAACACTGGATGATCTAGATAATAAAAAAAGTAAGATTAATTCAGCACGAAAACAGTTAAGCGAAAAAAGAAAAAGCCTTTTAGGCAATCAAACAGTTTCATTTGAGAATATAGATAATTTTTTATCTAACAACTTAGAGTCTTTGGAACAGCTTGAAAAGATGGAAAAAGCTATTAATTCTCTTCAGGAAAAATATAATAGTGATTTTTCAGAAGCTAAAGCAGTCATCTTTGAATACATTTTTAAAGAAACTAAGCAACGGATGGAAACTAAGAAGATCTATAAACAATACCGAAAGAAACTTAGACGAATTCTGGACGCATATGATGAAATTCAAGAACTAAAGAAGGATGTAGAAGAAATCCATACAGGTGTAGTCAGGGAAATAAGTCAGAAACATTCTCTATCGCTATATCGAACGGAAGTAAGTCCGCTTACTGTCCTACCATTCTTAAACCCTGATATTAGCGGGTGGATGGATTTTTTTAAGGAATATCGGGACATTAAAGAGTATTTAGAAAAATAGGGAACAAATTAAGTAAGGCTAGTGATATATGGCTGAAACAGAAGAGATATCGCTAGTCCTACTTTTATGCTTTACTAAGTTTCACATAACAAAGTAAGCATAAACTGAAAAGAAGTAATAGCTTGAAAGCAAGGTATATCAGGGGTTTACAGAATGGAGTGAGTTTCACAGAATGTAAGATATGAGAAACTGAGGGGATAAATTAAAGAAATTTCCCTTGAACTTGTCATATTGAAGAGTTGTCAAACTTAAAACAATGATACCTGGTAAGTGGAGTGTTGGAAGGCTTTTAGCGCTTTTTGTCAGTTTGACAGAATTTACAATTTGACAAATTGAAAGATAAAAAAATTTTTAAATTTAAGTGGAGGTACTTGCCTATGTACGAGTTGAGTAACAGAGACCTGGACGGGATAGATATTGAGTTAGGACGATATAGAACACTTGCTAATAAAATTTATTTGAGAAGACAGGAACTGATACATAATAAGAAACATAGCACTGAAGATTATACTGGTGGGAAAGGCAAGACAGTATCTAGTCCTACTGAAGCGACAATCATTAGAATTGAAGAAGACCAAACGCTAAAATATTTAGAAGGTTTCAAACTAGTTGTAGATACCTTGATGGAAAACTTAATTGAAAGTGATCTAGTAATTTTTAAAATGAGATATTTAGAAGCTGGTGCGACTTGGGAAGACGTGGCAGAGAAACTAAATAAAACTACTCGTTATATAAATAGCCGTAGAAAGGTAATCGCTAAAAGATTTGTGGAATTGAAAGGATATTGACTCCCCCCACCTTTTAAAAAATCTTTCTGCCCAGTAGGGTACCGGTGAAGGGAACTTTTTCCAAGTCGGAGCACTTCAGACAAAAAGGGGGTAAAAACTGGCCGATTTACCAGAAAAATGATTAGTTTTGAAGGGTAAGATACATACGGTAGAGGAGAAATAGATAAAACTTGATTTATTGCAGGAAGATAGTAAAAGAGCTATAATAAAGTGGAGCACAAAGGATTATACTTTTAAAAAAAGGAGACTGTATTCATGGCAAAAAATGATTATTGGGTAATTGTTTATAAAATTCTTAGTTATTATTTTCAGAAAATGAAGCATGGAGAGCCAGCCGATGAAAATGAAATAAACGCTTCAGCTCTAGAAATCCCCTATCTTTACTTAATGGATGTCTATCGTAATTTATTTGATGATGGATTTTTGACAGGTACTTGTGTAACTGGAGACATGTCTGGAAATGTGTATATTGAGAATTTGTCTCTTGTTAGAATTACAACTAAAGGTATTGAATATTTGGAGGACAACTCTAAAATGAAACAGGCTTATAAAATTTTGAAAGAAATAAAAGATTGGATACCTGGAATGTAGCACTTAGATTATTCTAAGTGCTTTTTATTATCAACTGAAAATTAACAAAAAATTATAATGTTAAATGATAGTTTTGTTGAAGAAAAAATTTAAAAAAGATATAATGAAAAAGAGAAATAATTATATCTTTTTTAAAAATTAGAAATATAAAAGGAGAATTAAGATGGAACTTGCAAGAGTTATTCGCATAATTGATGATTTTACAATTATGATTGACAAAGGTTATGAAACTGCTGATATAAAAGAAGGTACCGAGATAATTGTTTTTGAACCTGGTCCAGAAATAAAAGATTTGGAAGGCAATAGTTTGGGGAGATATGATTTCACTAAAGCTAAGTTAATAACCACTGAAGTTTTTCAAAAATTTTCAATTGCCCAAAATATTGAGGAGACATCTCCATTCTCTGTTAATGACTTTTTATCAGGTGGGAAAACTAAGCTATTAATTAATGTCGATGAAGAAGAAATTGAACCCTTAGCCCCTAAAGATATCCAAGTAAAAAAAGGTGATCTAGTAAGAATTGAAGATTTTTAACTTGACACAGAGATAAAATAATGTTACGATAAGAGTGAATTGAATGGCTACGGATGTGGCTAGGAAACTACCTCTTATCATTATGATAGGAGGTTTTCTTTTGTGACTGATAAACCCAGCATAACATATTCCCAGCAGTTAGATAGAATGAGAAGAAAGGGAATACTTATTGAAAATGATAAGCTAGCAATGGAAGTTCTTCAAAGTATATCATACTATGGAATAGTAAATGGTTATAAAGATATTTTTGGAGTATATTTCGATGAAGATTTTCAAATAGAAAGATTTAAAGAAGAAGTACAATTCTCGTCTATTCATAGTATTTTCCTTCTGGATCAAGCATTGAATAACTTATTGTTTAAGTATATTATATACATTGAAAAATCATTAAAAACGAAATTATCTTATAAGATTGCTCATAAGTATACTACAGAATTTGATTCATATTTAGATTATACAAAATATAGATCTAATGGAAGCTTAGATAGAAAATCTGAAATTCAAAACATAAGAAATCAAATTGAAAACAACAAAAACAGCGCTTCAATTCAGCATTATCGGGAGAGACATGATACAATCCCTCCTTGGGTTGCAACCAGCGGCATATATTTTGGGACTGCAATTAATTGGTATAAAATCTGTCAGGATGATATAAAAGAATACATAGCAAATCAATTTTTTGTAAGTTTTTCAATTGATGATGAAAGCGCAAAAGAGATGCTTGTTTCTATGTTATCTCTTTTACAAGAATACCGAAACAATATTGCACATGGGAATAGAACATTTTTATCTAATGTCACTAGTGAATTAACTAAGGATATATTGCTATCATTGTTCCCAGAGGGAGTATTAACTGAAAGAGAATACCACAAAGGTATTGGGCAAAAAGATTTATTTGCGGTAATATTATCAATTGCGGTTTTGATAAATGATCCATTAGTATTTCGCCAATATATTTATGATTTCGGTACAATGTTTAGAAATAAAGATTTTAACCCTAATTTAAAATATTCCCCTAGAGGGAATTTATACGAAACATTAAATATTCCAGAAGATTTCTTAGATAGAATAGCAATAGTATATAATCTAAAATTTAAAAATTAAAGCGACTATTTTATTAGTTGCTTTTTTATTTTTACGAATAATAAGGTTAGAGGAAGAAAATGAACAATTTAAATATTGATCTTAGTGTAAACGTGACTTATAGTGTACCAATACTCAAGAATGAATACACAGTTAAGTTATTGCTCCTATTAGATTTTAAAGTAGAGGATAAAGACTTGCTAGATTATTTGGTACCAACCTGGAAGTATCGTGATCTAGTACTTCATGTGGCACAAATGCATAAAATGGAAAAACAGTGGAAGATATGATATAATTGTTTCCTATTATGTAGACATGAAAAAGGCACAAAAAAGTAAGTATTAAATTGCTGAAAAATAGTAGTGGTGAGGTAATATGATAAAAAACAGATATTATCACACAACAACGGATAATCCTCAAATACTTCGTTTATTTGGTGGTGTTATGCAAGTTTTTGATATCGAAAAAAAGTGGATTGATAGTATTGATTGGTTTAATAAAATCTATTTCAATGACTTCACGGATTTTGAAGAAATTTCAGAAAGCGAGGCATTCGCTTATATTGAAAAGCTGAAACACAAAAATTGATATAGCACGTTTCGTTGTTAAAATCTTACGTAGAGTAACATAAAAAGCACGTTTTAAAACGTGCTAGCTTCTTGCCTGCTGAACTCATTAAAAAAGTAGAGTTTTATGTTCAGTGATTTGTGGAGTAAGGAAGAAACTCCAAAACATTCAAACGAAAAGCGAAAACTCCAAAAACCCTGTTATCCAACATTAAGAAGTAATAAAGATACTTGCTGGATATTTAAAAAAGCGATACAACAAAATGCTTTAATTTTAAGAAATATCTTACAGAAAGCCTACAACAGTGGGCTTTTTGCTTTGTCTTAAAAAACGGCTCTTTGTCAACTGTAGTGGGTTGATAAAAAGTTACAACCTAGAGAGGACCAAATTGGTTCTCTCCTTTTTGATATTCAAAGCGATGAGAATTCTCGTTTTAAAATTTTCAAAGTCCCGAAAACCAAAGGCATTGCGCTTGATGAGTTTGATGAGATTATTAGTGGCTTCCAATTTGGCGTTGGAATAGGGTAATGGGAGAGCGTTGACGATTTTCTCTTTATCTTTGAGAAATGTCTTAAATACAGTCTGAAAAAGAGGATGAACCTGCTTTAGATTGTCCTCAATAAGTCCGAAAAATTTGTCAGGCTCTTTATTCTGAAAGTGAAAAAGCAAGAGCTGATAGAGCTGATAGTGGTGTTTCAAGTCTTCTGAATAGCTCAAAAGCTTGTCTAGGATTTCTTTATTGGTTAAATGTGACTGAAATGTTGGACGATAAAATCGTTTACTGCTCAGCGTATAGTTATCCTGTTGAATGAGTTTCCAGTAACGTTTCAGTGCTTTATATTCGTGCGATCTTCTATCAAACTGATTCATAATTTGGACACGCACACGACTCATAGCACGGCTTAGATGTTGTACAATATGGAAACGATCTAGAACGATTTTAGCGTTTGGGAGTGAAACAGTCTGGGAGACTGTTTCAGCCTGAGTCTAGAAATTTGAAAGCGAAGTTGTCTAGCCAAGGCATAGTAAGTGCTAAACATATTCATCGTAATGAGTTTCACCTGACAGCGAACGGCTCTATCGTATCGCAGAAAGTGATTTCGGATGACAGCTTGTGTTCTTCCCTCAAGGACAGTGATGATATCGAGCTTTTTAAAATCTTGCGCAATGAAACTCATCTTCATCTCCCGATTGAAACAGTCACTCCCCTAACTGTTTCAACATCCCAAGACATAATCTCAGGAAGATGAGAAAAATCATGCTTAAAGTGGAAGTCATTAAGCTTGCGAATGACAGTTGAAATGGAAAGCTGATGGGCAATGTCGGTCATAGAAGTCTTTTCAATCGACTTCTGAGCAATCTTTTGATTGATAATACGAGGGATTTGATGATTTTTCTTTACTAGAGGAGCCTCAGTGGCCATCATTTTCGAGCAGTGATAGCACTTGAAACGACGCTTTTCATAAGAATTCTGGTAGGCATACCAGTTGTTTCGAGGTAAGGAATCTTAGACAGTTTTTGGAAGTCATATTCTTCATTTGATTTCCGCAATCAGGACAAGATGGGGCCTCGTAGTCCAGTTTAGCGATGATTTCTTTGTGGGTATCCCTATTAACGACATCCATAATTTGGATATTAGGGTCTTTGATATCGAGCAGTTTTGAGATAAAATGTAATGGTTCCATATGATTCTTTCTAATGAGTTGTTTTGTCACTCTTCATTATAGATTTTATGGGACTTTTTTTCTACAACAAAGTAGGCTCCATAATATCTATAGGGGATTTACCCACTACAAATATTATGGAGCCTAAAAAACTATAGAACACTTCTTAACTGTGAAGGGGGATAAAAAAATTCCCTGCAAATTGAAATTGCAAGGAACTTTTGTTAATGGTAATGAACAAGCCAGATGGAATACTTTCTCCCAAGCCAGAGAGCAAAGAGGAGATTGATGATGACAATGCCTGAACTGACCAGTGAAAACAGGAAAAATTCACTAGTCGAAACCTGCCACAAATGTACGATGTCTGTAATCAAATAAGCACTGACAGGAAAACAGAGGATAGAAGTAATCAGAGCAGGAATATACTTGCGAAGAAGGATTGATTGTCCGATATGGAGCAAGAGATGAAGCGCAAAGGCTGCAAATCCCCCTAACCAAACTAGTTCGAGCGCTCTAGATTGAGTAACATATGCTAAGAAAGTGATGGATAAGACAAGGATGAATTCCTCAAAAACAGCGAGGGCAAATCCCTCTGTTGTCATTTCTTTATGGATCTTGAGAATAGTTGGAGCTTTTTGGGTCAGTAAGGTTTCGTTGAGATGAATCCAAGGGACAAGACCGATAATTTCTTCCATATCGTGAAAGATAAAGAGTAGAGGAAACATCCAAAGATAAAATGCCATAAATCTCTCCTGAAAAGCTATAGATTGCTAACCAATAAAGCAAAAAACGCCCAGTAAGGCGTTTTGAGTTAGGTATGCTTATTTCACCTCGGTGAACACAACGTGTTTGCGAAGTTTTGGTGAGTATTTCTTCAATTGAAGGCGGTCTGGAGTGTTACGTTTGTTTTTAGAAGTAAGGTACAAGCGTTCACCAGATTCTTTGTGTTCAAGTGTAATATTTACGCGCATGGTATCTCCCTTCTATTATTCAGCTGATGCAGCTTTAGCGATTTTACGTCCTTTGTAGTATCCTTTAAGTGATACGCGGTGAGAACGTGAGTAATCTCCAGTAGTTTCGTCAAAGTTTACAGATGGAGCTGTTACTTTGTAGTGTGTACGACGTTTGTTTTTCTTCGCTTTTGAGGTGCGACGTGCAGGTACTGCCATTTTGATTTCTCCTTTAGGTATTTAAATTCGATTCAATCTACTGATTTTCATCAACCATATTAGAATAACACATTTTTTTTGTAAAGTAAAGTTACTTGACAAAAAAAGATGAAAAAATTAGAACCTATTAATCGAAATTTTCTGAAAATTCAAGAATTTTCTTCTGTTCATTGCCTTTAAAATGTGCTATAATAGTAAAAACTGAAATGGGAGGGAACAAATGACTGAATTAGATAAACGTCACCGCAGTAGCATTTATGACAGCATGGTTAAATCTCCAAACCGTGCCATGCTTCGTGCCACTGGAATGACAGATAAGGACTTTGAAACACCGATTGTAGGAGTGATTTCGACTTGGGCGGAAAATACACCATGTAACATCCACTTGCATGATTTCGGGAAATTGGCCAAAGAAGGTGTCAAATCTGCAGGTGCTTGGCCTGTTCAGTTTGGGACGATCACGGTAGCGGACGGGATTGCTATGGGAACGCCTGGTATGCGTTTCTCTTTGACATCTCGTGATATCATTGCAGACTCAATCGAGGCGGCGATGGGGGGGCACAACGTGGATGCCTTTGTCGCTATCGGTGGCTGTGACAAGAACATGCCTGGTTCTATGATTGCCATTGCCAACATGAATATCCCAGCTATTTTTGCCTATGGTGGTACCATTGCACCGGGTAATCTTGATGGCAAAGATATTGACTTGGTTTCTGTTTTTGAGGGAATCGGGAAATGGAACCACGGTGACATGACAGCTGAGGACGTGAAGCGTCTTGAATGCAATGCCTGCCCTGGCCCTGGTGGTTGTGGTGGTATGTACACAGCTAATACCATGGCGACTGCTATCGAAGTTCTAGGGATGAGTTTGCCAGGATCATCCTCTCACCCAGCTGAATCAGCTGACAAGAAAGAAGATATCGAAGCAGCAGGACGTGCTGTTGTCAAGATGCTGGAGCTTGGTCTCAAACCATCAGATATCTTGACTCGTGAAGCTTTTGAAGATGCCATTACAGTAACCATGGCTCTCGGTGGGTCAACCAATGCCACTCTTCACTTGCTTGCCATTGCCCATGCTGCCAATGTTGACTTGTCACTTGAGGACTTCAATACGATCCAAGAACGTGTGCCTCACTTGGCTGACTTGAAACCTTCGGGTCAGTATGTCTTCCAAGACCTCTACGAAGTTGGTGGTGTCCCTGCGGTTATGAAGTACTTGATGGCAAATGGTTTCCTTCACGGAGACCGTATCACATGTACTGGTAAGACAGTTGCTGAAAACTTGGCTGACTTTGCAGACCTTACACCAGGTCAAAAAGTCATCATGCCACTGGAAAATCCAAAACGTGCAGATGGACCATTGATTATCTTGAACGGGAACCTTGCCCCTGATGGTGCGGTTGCTAAAGTATCAGGTGTGAAGGTGCGCCGTCACGTTGGACCAGCTAAGGTCTTTGACTCAGAAGAAGATGCTATTCAGGCCGTTCTGACAGATGAAATTGTTGATGGCGATGTTGTCGTTGTTCGTTTCGTTGGACCGAAGGGTGGTCCTGGTATGCCTGAGATGCTGTCCCTTTCATCCATGATTGTTGGGAAAGGTCAAGGAGACAAGGTTGCCCTCTTGACAGATGGCCGTTTCTCAGGTGGTACTTATGGTCTGGTTGTTGGACATATCGCTCCTGAAGCTCAGGATGGTGGACCGATTGCTTATCTCCGTACAGGCGATATCGTTACGGTCGACCAAGATACCAAAGAAATTTCCATGGCCGTATCCGAAGAAGAACTTGAAAAACGCAAGGCAGAAACAACCTTGCCACCACTTTATAGCCGTGGTGTCCTTGGTAAATATGCCCACATCGTATCATCTGCTTCACGCGGAGCCGTGACAGACTTCTGGAATATGGATAAGTCAGGTAAAAAATAAACTCAAAAAGCAAGCCATCTTCGGCTTGCTTCTTTTCATCTTCAAAAGTGATTTGCCTGCTTATACTCAATAAAAATCAAAGAGCAAATTAGAAAGCTAGGCGCAGGCAGTACTTGAGTACGACAAGCCGACGCTGACGTGGTTTGAAGAGATTTTTGAAGAGTATTAACGAGGTGGCAGTCCGAGGGCAATGCGGCCGTAGCGACTGATTCGTGTAATCTTCCAAGCGGGCGACCAGGTAACTTCAACTTGAACATCTTCGATACCCTCGATTTGTTTCAGACCTGCGACGATTTCGATAGGCAGGCTTTCAGCGCAATCACAGGCAGTGTCGGTGAAGGTCATGACAATCTTGCAGAGACCCGTTTCGTCCAGATTGATTTCATAAATCAATCCTAGATTGTAAACATCCAATTCCACATCTGTATCAAAAACCTTCTCTAGTTTTTCGATAATTTGGTCTTGTAAGGCCAAAGCGCGGTCATTGATTTTGATATCGTCTCTCATAACAGTCCCTCCACCTGATAAATATCCTCTATTTTCTCATAATTCTGACAATTTGGCAAGTTTTTGATGAATTTTCTGAAAAGACTCTCTTGAGAATTCCTACTCTCACTGTTTTAATCCCTTTATTTATGGTAAAATAAGACTATTAAGTTTAAAGAGGATTCCCTATGAAATTACAAAAACCAAAAGGAACGCAGGATATCTTGCCTGCTGAATCTGCCAAGTGGCAGTACGTTGAGGGCTTTGCCCGTGAGATTTTCAAGCGCTATAACTATGCAGAAGTGCGTACGCCTATTTTTGAGCATTACGAGGTTATCAGTCGCTCTGTCGGAGATACAACGGATATCGTAACCAAGGAAATGTACGACTTTTACGATAAGGGAGACCGCCATATCACTCTTCGTCCAGAAGGAACTGCGCCCGTTGTCCGCTCTTATGTGGAAAATAAACTCTTCGCCCCAGAAGTGCAAAAGCCAAGTAAGTTTTACTACATGGGCCCTATGTTCCGCTATGAGCGTCCACAGGCAGGGCGTTTACGCCAATTCCACCAGATTGGTGTCGAGTGTTTTGGCTCTAGTAATCCAGCTACCGATGTGGAAACCATCGCTATGGCAGCTCATTTCTTGAAAGAAATCGGCATCCAAGGTGTCAAACTACACCTCAACACTCTTGGAAATCCTGAGAGTCGTGCGGCTTACCGTCAAGCCTTGATAGACTATTTGACACCGCTCAAGGAGACCTTGTCTAAAGATAGCCAGCGTCGCTTGGAAGAAAATCCTCTCCGTGTCTTGGACTCTAAGGAAAAAGAAGACAAGGTGGCAGTAGAGAATGCACCTTCTATCTTGGACTTCCTTGATGAAGAAAGCCAAGCTCATTTTGATGCTGTCCGTCAGATGTTGGAAAATCTGGGTGTAGACTATATCATCGATACCAATATGGTGCGTGGTCTGGACTACTACAACCACACGATTTTCGAGTTTATCACTGAGATCGAGGGCAATGACTTGACGGTCTGTGCGGGTGGTCGTTACGATGGTTTGGTTGCTTACTTTGGTGGTCCTGAAACTGCTGGATTTGGATTTGGACTTGGTGTAGAGCGCCTGCTTCTTATCCTTGAAAAGCAAGGTGTGGCCCTTCCTATTGAAAACGCCCTAGATGTCTATATCGCAGTCTTGGGTGAAGGAGCAAATGTTAAGGCCTTGGAATTGGTACAAGCCCTTCGCCAACAAGGATTCAAAGCAGAACGTGATTACCTTAACCGTAAACTCAAAGCTCAGTTCAAGTCCGCCGATGTCTTTGCGGCTAAGACTCTTATTACTCTAGGCGAGAGTGAAGTCGAAAGCGGACAAGTGACGGTTAAGAACAACCAAACTCGAGAAGAAGTGCCAGTGTCCCTTGAGACCATCAGCCAAAACTTCTCTCAAGTCTTTGAAAAACTAGGATTTTAATGACAGATAAACTGGTCAGGATCTTATTCCTGACCTTTTTATTTTGCAAAATGACAAAAATCATAAACTTTTTGACAAATATTATTTTCAAAAAGAAAAAGATGTGTTACAATATAAGCAAGTTAAGAGTAAAGGAGAAAGGAATGCTTAAAAATCGTTTAAAAGAGCTTCGGGCTCGTGATGGTCTCAATCAGACCGAACTGGCCAAACTAGCTGGCGTGTCCAGACAGACCATTAGCCTACTAGAACGGGACGAATACACCCCGTCCATTGTGATCGCCCTGAAGATTTCGCAGATATTCAATGAACCAGTCGAGTCGGTATTTCGGATAGAGGAGGACGAGTGATGAACAAGTATAAAGTGATTTATTATGTAGTTGCCATAGCTTTATTAGTCAGCGTATTTCTACCGATTGGGATGGACCTAGGCTGGTTAAATCCATATCAAAGCGACCAATTTGTTTGAGCCTACTTTGCTCTCATCCCAGTAGTTGACTGGATTGAAAAGAAATCCAAAAATCTAGCAAGTGAAAAAGGAGAATGAATATGAAAAAGTTTTTAACAGATTTTCAAGTAGATACTGAACACAAAGAACTTGCAGGTGTTTGTGCAGGTTTAGGAAATTATTTTAACATTCAAGCCAATATCGTTCGTTTGGTGACAGTCTTGCTGTTTCTCTCTTCGACAGAGATTGGGATTATAACAGTAACTCTCTATGCCTATCTAGCAGGTTGGCTTGGCAATGAACCCTTGGGAGATGGAGCAAAAAAAGCTAGAAACCAAGCTATTCTCTTGTTTGCTGTTTGTTTGATTTTGGTGTCACTTGGAACAGAGGGCTTGACAGCTATTTATGAATCAGGTAAAGTGATTGGTCAGTGGTTGGTTGGATTAGTTTAGAAAGAGGATGAATATGAAAAATAAACGTGGATTGTTGTTTTTAATGGCTGTTATCTTGGGAGGCTTCTTGGGCATGTTTGCAGAGATGTTTAAGGCCTATACCGAAAACTACGGAACCATTTTAGATGTCAAAACCGTGACTCCATGGATATCATCTATTTGTTTACTGTTAGGTTTCATTAGTATGTTTTTGACTTTCGATTTCTTAAAGAAAAGCAGAAAATTTCACTCCTTGTATCAAGAGGAAATGGAAGATGATCTGAATGAAACCTATTATGTACAAATGTATCGTAATCTCGAGTTTGGAACTATTGCTTTTAATAGTGCAGGCGTAGCGATTTTTTTGGCTCTTTTCATCTCAGGTAGTGAAGTCATTGTACTAAATATCAGCTATATAACCTTATCTCTTTCTTTTTTGGCATTAGTGATGATTTTCAGTGCTCAAAAATATCTCTATAAGACCATTGCGATCGTTCGTCAGTTTGATTTGGAATTCTTCTCTACACCAAAAGATGTCTTGGACTATATAAACTCCTATGATGAAGGGGAGCGTCAGGCTAATTTGGAACAAAGTTTTCGAATTTTATTCCAATTAAATCAGTATGTCTTGCCAGGTCTCTATTTTTTGATTGCTATCTTTTCTTTGTTGACAGGAGAGATTCAGTTACTAGCCTTCTTGCTTGTAGGAGCAATCCATATTTATATCAATGTGATGCAATTACCTATGGTAAAACGTTATTTCAAATAAAGGAGTCTTTTATGAACTTACTTAAAAATCTTGGCTGGTTTCTTCTAGCTGTTCTATCCTTTTTCTTTGGCTATGGTCTGGTTCAGAGTATGGCATTATCAGCTCTTGGACTAGGGGCTTCAATCTTTGGAGTTTTGCCACTCTATATCGTCCTGTCAGGGGCCTATGTTTATGGAGTTTACAGATGGTATCAGACAGAAAAGGTTAGCATCCAGACAATGGCATTTAATCGTTATATTTGGTTGCCAACCCTGGTTTTGCTAGTGGCGATTACAGCCCAGTTCTTTTTGCCAGATGATCCGTCAGTCAATCAACAAATCGTATCTCAACTGACAGTCGCTCAGCCTGTCTTTGGTTTCTTTATGGTGGTAGTCTTTGCTCCTCTGACGGAAGAACTCATCTTTAGAGGGATGTTGGCGCGCTATCTCTTTCCTAAGCAGAACAACAGCAAACAGACAGCTCTGTTTCTCCTTGTATCGAGTGTGCTTTTTGCCTTGATTCATTTTCCAGGGACTTTGCAACAGTTTTTAGTTTATGCTAGTCTGGGATTGAGTTTGGGTCTGGCTTATGTGAGCCGAAAAGGCCTTCTTTACAGTATTTCTCTCCACGCTTTGAATAATTTAATCGGCTTTTTGATGATACTCATGCTATAATAGAGTCAGGAGGTCACATGAAACGAGTAATTTTATTAGCAGTGATACAGGCAGTCGTTCTCTTCTTTATCATCGGGGCACTTGCCTATGCCTTTAAAGGCGATTTCTTTTACAACTATCTAGCAGTTGTCTTTGCGCCTATTGCAGGTGTCTTGCGTTTTGCTTCGGCTTATGCGACGGAGATTGTTCTACCTAAAAAGGCAGCTGAGATTGCTGAAAAGCGTAAAAAAGGTTAAGAATCATAATCAGAGAATCCGATGACGTTTTCATCGGATTTTTTGTCTGTTCGTTTTGATTTCTAAAGACAATCAAACTTTTCTGCTGATTTTCATGAAGAGCCTGCGCTTTTATGGTAAAATAGTAACAGAATAAAAGAGGAGAGAAAACATGAAACGTAGTATGTATGCTGGTCGTGTTCGTGAGGAACACATCGGACAAGAAATGACCTTGAAAGGCTGGGTTGGCCGTCGTCGTGACCTTGGTGGTTTGATCTTTATCGACCTTCGTGACCGTGAAGGAATCATGCAGTTGGTTATCAACCCTGAAAAAGTATCTGCAGAGGTTATGGCAACAGCTGAAAGCCTTCGTAGCGAATTTGTCATCGAGGTTACTGGACAAGTCGTTGCGCGTGAGCAAGCCAATGATAAGTTGCCGACTGGTGCGGTTGAGTTGAACGTGACAGCTTTGACGGTGCTTAATACAGCCAAAACAACACCTTTTGAGATTAAAGATGGGATTGAGGCCAATGACGACACACGTTTGCGTTACCGTTACCTTGACCTTCGTCGTCCAGAAATGCTAGAAAATCTTAAGCTTCGTGCTAAGGTGACCCACTCTATCCGTAATTACTTGGATGAGTTGGAATTTATCGATGTGGAGACGCCATTCCTTTCGAAGTCAACGCCAGAAGGGGCGCGTGACTATTTGGTGCCATCTCGTGTCAATAAAGGGCATTTCTACGCTCTTCCTCAAAGTCCACAGATTACCAAGCAACTTTTGATGAATGCTGGTTTTGATCGTTACTACCAAATCGTCAAATGTTTCCGTGACGAGGACTTGCGTGGTGACCGCCAGCCTGAGTTTACCCAGGTCGACTTGGAAACATCCTTCCTAACGGAGCAAGAAATCCAAGATATTACAGAAGGATTGATTGCGCGCGTGATGAAAGAAACCAAAGGCATTGACGTGACGCTTCCATTCCCTCGTATGAAGTATGATGACGCGATGGCTCTTTACGGTTCTGACAAACCCGATACTCGTTTTGACATGTTGCTTCAGGACTTGACAGAAGTTGTCAGGGGTGTTGATTTCAAAGTCTTCTCAGAAGCACCTGCTGTTAAAGCCATTGTAGTCAAAGGCGCAGCAGACAACTATTCACGTAAAGATATCGACAAGATGACCGAAGTAGCCAAACAGTACGGTGCTAAAGGTCTTGCTTGGGTCAAGGTTGTGGATGGAGAATTAAACGGACCAGTTGCCAAGTTCTTGACTGGGATCCAAGCAGATTTGACTGCAGCACTTGGTCTTGAAGACAAGGACTTGGTTCTCTTTGTGGCGGATACGCTTGAAGTAGCCAATGCAACACTTGGTGCCCTTCGTGGACGTATTGCCAAAGAGCTTGGCTTGATTGATAACGATAAATTCAACTTCCTTTGGGTGGTTGATTGGCCAATGTTTGAATGGTCTGAAGAAGAAGGTCGCTACATGAGCGCCCACCATCCATTTACCCTTCCACAGGAAGAAACAGCTCACGAATTAGAAGGTGATTTGGCTAAGGTTCGTGCCATTGCTTACGATATCGTCTTGAACGGTTATGAGCTTGGTGGTGGTAGTCTTCGTATCAATCAAAAAGATCTTCAAGAACGCATGTTCAAGGCTCTTGGTTTCTCAGCTGAAGAAGCAAATGACCAGTTTGGCTTCCTTCTTGAAGCCATGGACTATGGTTTCCCACCACACGGTGGTTTGGCTATTGGACTTGACCGTTTTGTCATGTTGCTTGCAGGAGAAGAAAATATCCGTGAAGTCATTGCCTTTCCTAAGAACAATAAGGCAACCGACCCAATGACACAAGCTCCATCAACAGTCGCTCTCAAACAACTAGAGGAACTCAGCTTACAAGTAGAAGAAGATGAAACAAGCAAAACGAATTAAGCGGTGGCGCTATTATCTGCGCCGCTTTGCTTATCAGATAAAAATCTTACGAGTTTTACAAAGTATCTCTCGGGAAAAATATGATGAGAAAATCTCGGCTTCTCTGGTTTATGGCTTTCTGTCAGCAGTAGCAGTCAATTTCTTTTTTCAACCAGGACACGTTTACTCAAGTGGTGCGACGGGTCTGGCACAGATTATCTCTGCCTTGAGTCATCACTGGTTTGGGTTTTACATTCCGATATCGCTAACCTTTTATGCTATCAATTTTCCATTGATGATTTTAGCTTGGTATCAGATTGGGCATAAGTTTACGGTCTTTACCTTTATCACAGTATCCATGAGTTCTCTCTTTATCCAGCTTGTGCCAGTTGTGACCTTGACAGAGGATCCCATCATCAATGCCCTTTTTGGGGGTGTTGTCATGGGCTTGGGGATTGGTTTTGCGCTCCGTAACAATATTTCAAGCGGAGGTACAGATATCGTCAGTCTCACCATTCGAAAGGAAACGGGTAAGAATGTCGGTAGTATTTCTTTCCTGGTAAATGGAACCATCATGCTGATAGCAGGTTTGACCTTTGGTTGGAAATACGCCCTCTACTCCATGATTACCATCTTTGTCTCCAGTCGTGTGACAGACGCTGTCTTTACCAAGCAAAAACGCATGCAGGCCATGATTGTGACCAATAATCCTGAAAAGGTAATCGAAAAAATCCATAAAAAATTGCACCGAGGCGCTACCATGATCCACGATGCAGAAGGAACTTATAATCATGAGAGAAAAGCAGTCTTGATTACGGTTATCACACGAGCAGAGTTTAATGATTTTAAACACATCATGAAACAGGTCGATCCGACAGCCTTTGTCTCTGTATCCGAAAATGTCCACATCCTAGGACGATTCGTAGAAACAGACAATTAGACATGAAAAACCAGCTCTGTGTACTGACCCCAAAAAGTTAGACAAATAATTTAAGCGAAGGATTTAGTTCTGTATTGCACAGGGCTAAGTCCTTTTAGTTTGACCTTAATTCGTTTGTTGTTGTAGTAATCAATATAGTCCACAATAGCTTGTTCCAATTGTTTAAGCGACTGAAACATCTTCTCATAACCATAAAACATTTCCGATTTGAAAATGCCAAAGAAAGATTCCATCATACCGTTGTCTGGGCTGTTACCTTTACGTGACATAGATGTTTGGATTCCCTTACTCTCTAAAAACCTGTGATAAGAATCGTGTTGGTATTGCCATCCTTGATCACTATGGAGACTCGTATTCTCGTAGTGTTTCTCTGTGAATGCCTGTTCCAACATGGTTTTCACTTGTTCTAAGTTGGGTGAGGTAGACAAATTATAGGCGATAATTTCGCTATTAAAGCCATCTAAAACTGGCGATAAATACAATTTCTGTGTGCTATTTGGAATGGCAAACTCTGTCACATCCGTATAGCACTTTTCCATTGGCCTTGATGCTTCAAACTGACGCTGAATCAGGTTGTCTGCTTTCTTACCAATCTCTCCTTTGTAGGAAGAATACTTTCGTTTCCGACGAATTCGAACCGTTAAACCAAGGACTTTCATCAGCCGTTGAACTTTCTTATGATTGACCGCATAACCACGATTTCTTAGTTCAAGAGTGATTCTACGATAGCCATAATTTCCTTTATGGTCATTATAAATGGCCTGAATTTCGATTTTAAGCTCTTTATCTTTGTCAAGCCCATCTAGTTGCTTCAACTGATAGTAGTAAGTTGAGCGAGGTAAACGAGCCACTTCAAGAAGTAAATTTAGTCGAAATCCTCCTGAAACCATTTCTCTAACTCTTTTAACTTTTTTAGGTAAGCCACCTCAGTCCGTAAGCGTTCATTCTCCTCTTGGAGTCGCTCTAGTTCTGTCATTTCTTCCCAAGTTTTCTTCCGTTTATGTCCCATTTTAGGTACTCTCCCTCTTATTTTCGCAACAATAGTATACCACCCGTTTTTCCTGTATTGCGCCAGCCAATTAAGAAGTATCGTACGACTTGGGAGATCGTATTCAAGAGAAACTCTATCTTTAGTCCAGCCTTCATGTAAGACTTTATTAATCATTTCTTGTTTTAAATCAGGAGAATAGTAGCGATTTTTGCCTTTTTTGACGAACTCTATTCCGTAACGATCAATCCATTTAATCATGTACCTAAGATTAGAATTGTTTATCCCAAATTTATTTGAAAGCTTCTCTAAGCTATATCCTTGTTTTCTAAGTTCATAGATCTGAACTTTATCTTCATAACTCAATTTCATAATAAAAACACCCCAAAAGTTAGATTTTTTCTGTCTAACTTTTGGGGTGCAGTTCATATTATCTAGAGCGTTTTTGTGTTGTTTAAGAAAATTAGATGTTGGCTTTAGATAACTACACATTTCAGATTTTTTAAACAAGATTTAATTGTTGATAACTAGAAAGGATTATTATGTTTGCAAAAAACAAATTTCAATACTGTATTTACAATCATGAGAGACTAGAACTTCATGAGCTTCAAAAGGAATATCAAAAGGATAAAGCTGGGACAAAACTTAAGTATGAAAACCAATTGTTCGCAATCCTTCATGGATAGAGCGCAAGTTGTTCTCGATAGCTCGAAGATCAGCTTGATGTATTATTCTTTCAGCCATAATATCCCCATTGTTAATGATTCCTAAATTAATTAGACAAAATTTGGCCATAGAATATTCTTATCTTAAAGAAGTAATTATATACTGAAAAACAGGCCGTAATTACACATGATTCAGATAAAATATACCAGAATTATTTTAGTTTCTTCTTATAGTAATAAGAAAATCATAATTGATACTTTAATTCAACATACTATGAAATGAGAATATGAAGTTTTCTATGAGGAAAATGTGCACTTGATTTGACATTTTAGGGCGTATGAAAACTTTGAATACAGGTTTCTTTCTATCTAAATGTTTTTGCAGATACTTTTTTGTACAAATTTGTATTACGAGTGTGTAACTGATAGACAAACACTAAAATATATGATAAACTAAAGTAGGAAAAAATTTAAAAGGAGAATCCTTATGTCAGCAATTAGTTTAACTCCAGAACAGTTACAATCTCAGGCGGCAATTTATCTTAGTGCTAAAGATCAAATTGAACAAGCAGTACAAACCGTTAATCGAACAAATGGAGAAATGGCATCACAATGGAAAGGACAAGCATTTAATGCTTACCTTGAGCAATACAACCAGTTGTATACACATGTTCAAAAATTCGAGGAGCTTCTAGTGAGCATCAACAAACAATTGAACAACTATGCTCAAACAGTAGCTGAACGTGACCAACAAGATGCACAAAGCTTTGGTTTGTAGTTAATTTTGAGGAGCGTCAGGGAAACTTGACGCTTATTTTTATACCGTGATGAAGAAAATTAAAAAATATCTATTAATTCTTTGTATCGTATTTCCTGTGATAGTTTATGCAGACGATGGTAGCTTAAAACTTGATACAGATATCATTACAAATAGTACACAGGATACGGTTAAAAATAGGATAGAATCCAAATATGCCCCAAATTTATTTTTAAATCGTACCCAAAAGGTTGTGGATCAGAGAACTCAAACGACGAACGAACTGTTACAGGGAGCAGAAAATACTATATTTACAGACAGTGAAAAACATTCTATTTATCGTTTAGAAACTACTGCCGTTCAAACATCATTGTTTAATCAATACACTGTAGAGGAGAAACCCTCTTTTAAACAAAGGGATTATTCAATTCTTAAGGATTGGATGGGAAGTGTATTTACAAGTGTTTTCTTGCTGTTTATGGTTTTGTTGGGAGTCTATCTAGGAAGGAAATGGCATGGATTACGGAAAAATAAAGTTAACTCTAGAGTATAGAGCAAAACAAATAGATATTCGAGTTTCAAAAGCTCTTACTTGGTTAAGATTAGAAGAATTATTAAAAGATACCAAAGTTAGAGAACAGTTGAATTTACCTCTAAATAGTTCGTTTTGTTTCAAAGTTAGAAATAAACAAATTCATATCGAGACAACGGACATCTTGGCTGCTTATCCAGTTAGTGATGGGGATTATATAGAGATTGAAGATGTATCATAGGAGAAAAAAATGTTTGAAGCAGATCAACTACAATTTGTGAGAGAAGACAACCAAATGTCAGTTCAAATTTCTTCATCAGGTTATCATAGAGAACAGCTTGAATTGATTAAAGAATATTGTCCAGTAGAAATAGTGCAGAAAGATGGAGTTCTTTCTTTGCATTATATTATTCCAGAGTATTTTAAAACTGTTAAAGAAGAAATTTTAAATAGAAGTACGGAGCTTGAGCGTTTTAGTTTGGCACAAAGCATGTCAGTATTAGTTCATTCTGAAAATGATTATAAAATTCCATATATCCATCCTGAAAACATCATTGTTTTTGGCAGTAATGTACAAATGTTACATTATGGAATCGAAAAATTACTTGCACCACAGCAGTATAGTTCGGAATTCTATTTAGAATCTTATAAAGCTTTAATGATTTCCATTTTACTACCCAAGGTAGATTTTGACTTAGTCATCCATGGGATTGATGCAATAAAGGAAAAGGTGGCACAGGATATTAGTCCCTTAGAGAGTGTAGCTGATGTTAATAAATATATTGCAGAAAAGTATGCAAAATTATCAGAAGAGAGTTCAAAATCTAATTTGTTGGTGAACAAGAAAAAATGGAAGGCTTTGTTAATAGGGGGAGCCTTGCTTGCTACAACCACAGTCATTTTAAGTTTTGCAACGTATAAGTCTATGTTTAAAGACGGCCCCCTAAAATCATCAGTCATTATGGCCCAATCAAATTTCATGCGAAAAGACTATTCTGAAACAGTTGAATCATTAAAAAATTATGGTGCAGAATCATTGCCAAAAGAAGCTAAGTATATCTTAGCAGCAAGCTATGTCCGTTTAGATAGTTTGAGCGATAAGCAAAAGGAAGTTATTTTAAATACGATTACAGAATCAACAGATGATACAATTTTCTATTATTGGATTTATCTTGGACGTGGAAAATTTGAAAAAGCTCTAGATGTGGCACAAAATATCGGGGACACACAATTGATTTTACACGCTTATACAAATCTATATGAATCAGTTAAAGCAGATATCAATATGAACGGTTCTGAAAAACAAAAGAAACTTGAAGAATATGAAAAGAAAATAAAAGAACTTTCTGCTGAGATTGGAGAAGCGACTACAAATAGTAGTGACACAAAAGCATCTACTGAGACAACAACTCCTAAGGACAACCAAACAAAAGAAAAGAGTGAGCGATAAATGAAGGCAAAAAAGCTAGAATATGATCATCAACTGGGAGACCAATTAGGAGAACTTCATAAACCTATTTATACCTTGTTGATTGAACAAGAAAAATTGGAAAAAATTGATTTGTTTGAAGGACAAGAGGTAAGAGTAGGTACTAACGAGTATACAGTAGAAGGAAGAAGAGTCTATCGAAACGGTAAAGAATTAGAAAGAGGAGAATCTACCTTTGATAAAGAAACTGTAACCTTATTGGTCCCTGAAGAAGATATTTTTATCACTTATATTTTTCCGCCACAACGATTTATTTGTAGCAAGAAAGAATCAGCTGACATTAGTTGGTCACTTTCAAACCAACTTATTTTCTCAAATAATCAAGTACAGGTTACTCTTAGGGAATCTCCAATTTATCTAAACGACCGTCTTATCAAAGAGGAAGGGCTTTATTCGTTTGAAGTGGGAAATCGAATGAAGGTTTCTAACTATTTTATAGAAAAAAGAAAAAACCAGTGGAAGATTGGATGTCTTTTTGAAGAACCACAATTGAATAAGAATCGAATTCTGATACAAGAAAAAAACAATGAGTATCCGATGGATTTTCCAGAGTATAGAAGGAGTCCGAGAGTCAACCCTATTATCCATAGTGGGAAAATCATTATCAATCAACCTCCACAGCCGATAAAGCCACCAAAAAACTCGCTCATCCGAGCCATTGTCCCAGCTTTAGGAATGTTTACTTTGACTGCATTGAGTTCAATTTGGACAAAAGGGAATCCTGTAATGATGCTAGGGATGGGTGGTTTTAGCCTCCTGACGGCAGCGACAACTATGAGTCAGTATTTTGAGGAGAGAAAGGATACCAAAGAACAGGAAAAAAATCGGATTCAAGATTACGAAGCATATTTATTAAAACAAGTATCCGACTTAGAAAGATACTACAAAGAAGAAACTAATATTCTACACTACAATCAACCGTCAATATCAACCATTACTGAGCTGATTGCAAAGTATGATTCTAGAATTTATGAGCGAATGGATTATAATGAAGATTTCTTACAGGTGTCTTTAGGATTAGGAGATAAATTAAGTCAGCTAGAGTTGCAAATAAATTTTGATGATCAAAGTAAAGATGAAATATCGCAGTTTGCTCGAACAGTCTTGCAAGACTACAGTTTGCAAAAGAAAGTTCCGATCACGGTTAATATCTTTGAAGCGACAGTTGGTCTTGTTGGAAACAGTGAAGTAACTAGGACAGCGGTATATAATATGCTCTTACAGATGGCAATGTTCCATAGCTACTTAGATGTTAATTTTATCAACCTTGTTCAAGAACAGAGATATGAGAAAGATTGGTCTGAGTGGCGCTTTCTTCCTCATTTTAATATGCAGGAACGAAATATTCGTGGTTTTGTTCATGATGCCAGAAGCCGTGATGCTGTTCTAAATTCGCTTTACCGTATTATTCAAAAACGTTCTCAAATTAAACGTGAAATGGGGGAAAAAGATGCGCGCTTTAAACCTCATTATGTCTTAACGATTATGGATGACTCCCATTTACTTGGCCATAGTTTGAATGAGTATCTAGCCAAGGATTTGACAGAGTTGGGTGTAACAGTCATTTGGGTGAAAGAGGCACGTCGTCTTTTGCCAGAAACTATCACAACTCTGATTGAATATAAGAATCAAAATCTAGGTCAAATCATTAATGATGAAGGTGCCTATAGTGCTCAAACCTTTATTCCCCACCCGCTGTTGGATTGCTATGAAGATTCTATTCGTACTTTAGCAAATCTAAAACATATGGAAGTAGAGAAGAATACGATTCCTAAATCTGTTACTTTTTTGGAACTTTATCAAGTCAGAGAAGTTGAAGAGTTACAGGTTGCGTCTAGATGGTCCAAAGCGGATACTTTTAAAACGTTAGCGGTGCCATTAGGATTGCGTGGGAAAGATGATCAGGTGGAGCTCAACTTACATGAACGTGCACATGGACCACATGGCCTCGTAGCAGGAACTACTGGTTCGGGTAAATCAGAGATTTTGCAGTCGTATATCTTATCCATGGCTGTAAATTTTAGTCCAGAGGATGTTGGATTTCTTACCATTGACTTCAAGGGTGGAGGGATGGCGAATCTTTTCAAAGATCTCCCACATATGCTTGGGTCTATTACTAACTTAGATGGCGCGGCTAGTGCGCGTGCCTTAGCTTCTATCAAAGCAGAGTTACAAAAACGCCAACGACTATTTAATCAATTTGGTGTCAACCATATTAATGGATACACTAAATTATATAAGGAAGGCCAAAATGCTACTGACAAATCAGGCTATCCAGACAAACCATTACCTCATCTGTTCCTTATTAGTGATGAGTTTGCTGAATTGAAAGAACATGAACCAGAATTTATGACAGAGCTGGTTTCGACAGCCCGTATCGGACGTTCGCTTGGGGTCCATCTAATTCTTGCTACACAAAAGCCATCAGGTGTCGTGAATGATCAAATATGGTCAAACTCGCGTTTCAAACTAGCTTTGAAAGTGTCAGATGAGTCTGATTCAAATGAAATTATCAAAACACCAGATGCAGCGAGTATTACTGAACCAGGGCGTGCCTACTTACAAGTAGGAAATAACGAAATCTATGAGTTGTTCCAGTCTGCTTGGAGTGGTGCGCAGTATGCCCCACAAACAGAGGGAGTTCAAGAAGTTGTTGATGAACGAATTTGGTTGATAAATGACCTGGGACAATATGAATTGCTATCTGATGACCTATCTAAGGATGAAAATTATACTGCTGATCAGACGGAAGAAATCACGGAACTCTCAGCTGTTGTAAACTACATAGCAAGAGTGAGCAAGACTGTGCCTCTCAACCTGCCAGATAAACCGTGGTTAGAACCACTAGAGACAGCCATCATATCCCCTCAAACAGATATTCACTGGACCGATGAAAAAGTATTGGCCGTTCCCTTTGCTCGAATGGATATTCCGACAGAGCAACGTCAAAAGGATTATCATTTTGATTTGGAAAAAATGGGGCATACAGTTTTCTATGGTTCACCTGGTTTTGGGAAATCCCTAGCTCTTCAAACTCTAGTGTTAAATCTCGCTCGTTTGAATACTCCAGAGCAAGTACAAATCAATTTATTTGACTTTGGGACAAATGGACTCTTGCCACTAAAAGATTTACCACATGTGGTTGATTTGACACGGTTTGACGAAGAAGAAAAACTGGTTAAGTTTTTAAAACGTATTGACCATGAGTTGAAGATTCGCAAGGAGAAGTTTGCGCTCTATAATGTAGCAAGTCTTTCCCAATACGAACAAAAATCAGGTGAGAAGCTTCCTGCTATTCTTACTATTTTCGACGGCTTTGATACTATAAAAGATACACCGCTAGAAGAAGCTATTGAAAGTACGATTAACCGCCTCCTACGTGAGGGAGCGAGTCTTGGATGCTATGTGATTTTGACAGCACTTCGTTCAAATAGCCTTAAAATCAGTATGTCAAGTAATATCACCTCGCGCTTGGCCTTTTACCTAGTTGATGAAGGAGCTTCTAAGGAAATTATCGGACGCGATGCTTTAATTCAACAAGAAATTTTTGGTCGTGCCCAGTTGAAAGAAGATATCCCTTATGCCATTCAGGTTTATCTCCCGATAAGTGGAGAAGGGGACATTGAGCGCCTATATAACTTGGAAGAAGAAGTCAAGTTGATTGCAAGAAGCTGGACAGGAGTTTGCCCAGAGCCAATCCCAATGTTGCCAAATGAAGTGACGCTTGATGAATTTAAACAATCAGCTACAGTTCAAGAGATGCTGAAACAAGGTCAAATCCCAATCGGATATGATAAAGAGACAACTAAGGTGGTAGGTTTTAATCCTAAAAAACATGGCTATTTTGTCATTATGGATGACACGCCACAGCAAACGGAACTACTCGAAGCAGTGTTATTGATGGCATTTGAAAATTTGAATGGGCAAGCTCAACGTATTCTTTTTGATATTGATGGACGTCTTGCAAATCCAGATAGTTTTGATTCAATCATCTTGTTAAATAACTTTAGTACAGCTTTAACAGATCTTGTTAGTGAAATTGAACGAAGACTACATGGTGGCGATAATCAAATGATGTTTGTTTACATGCCAGACATTCATACCGTAAATGAAAAAATGTTACTTTCTGCAAATGTGTTAGAAACGATTATCAAAAATGCCTCTAAAGCGGAAGTTTACTTTATTTTCCATGGCTATCAGAAAAGTATCGAAAGTAAATTTGATGAATTTAGTAAGAGATTGCGTGCAAATATGCCAGCAGGTATATTTGGTACTAGATTTATGGATCAAGGAATGATTAAAGGTAAGTCAAATTACAAAGAAACTCTTCTAGAAGTCGATGAAACTCATTTCTTTGTTGGAAGAGAAGTTTGCAGAATTAAGTTACCAAGATAATATCAGCAACCCTTCACGCTTGAACTTGATAAGAGCCTTTCCCCAAAAGTTAACTATAGGAGTTCTCACTTTTGGGGATTGATTCAAAGGGAGTAAGTTTAATCATAAGGATATGTATATGGGTTGTTGATTCTAAGCAAAATATGCTAAAATGAAGTACAGTTTATAAAAAGGAGAAGGGAAATGGGGTCGTATTATAAACAAATTGCGGCTAGATTTCGTCGACAAGCTACTGAAGCTCAAAGAGAAAAAAGTGTAGTTGACGGGAAAATATCTAGATTAAGAAAAGCTAGCAGTAGTTTAGCAAGTGAGATACAGTCTATTGATAATCGTGCAAGATCTTTAGGTCAGATTCTTCCTTTAGATTCCTCTAGTTTTAAGGGGAGTCGTCAGCAAGATTTTGAAGGTCATTTTTATAATTTAGGAACGAATATTACTAATTTTCGAGATAGCCATAACAATAATAAAACTGCTATTGAGGATAAGATACGTAGTCTGGAAACTCAATCAAGTGAACTACAGTCTGCAATAGCATCTTATTATCATCAGGCTCGTGTCTATGAATATATGGAGGATTAGGGAGAGAAATGGTAGATACAGGTGTAAATCAATCCAGTTGGAACACTATTACAAGAGATGTTTCTACATCAACTAAAGGAATCGGTAAACTAAGTGATATGCGGTTTAGTCGCACAGATCTTACCCCTTTTACCACTTTTAATGACGTTTTGGAGCACTTTAACAAGTCTATTGTTACTTTGAAAAATTTTACCAGCTCAGATGCTCTAAAAATGGAACAAGCAGGACAGAATAAGATAGATGATGACGCGCATGAAGCAGGAGCTATCGCAGCAGGAGCTATTGCATCAGGAGGGGTGCTACCATGAAGGAAGAACAAATGATTTTATTCGCCCGAGCTTTGTCTAGATGTAACCTGTCTGAAAAGGATCAGGAAGTATTGACAGCGGTAGCGATGACCTTATCAGGACATCCGGATGTTTTTAGGGCGTGTTATATAGCTTTTATGAATGACGAGCCTAGTTATCATTATCATCCAATGATAGGGGCGCCGTTGGAGTTTTTCTATGAAAAAGAACTCGTGCGGATTCGGCGTCTCCAAGAAGAAGTCACCTTACCTCGTTCAGTTTTTATCCAGTATGCTTCCTATGTGGATCTCTGTTTAAGTCGTATCTATCCTTTGGGTACTGTTGTGGAACTTGATCGTGAGCTTCTTCCTAAGGAGTTGGTTGAGTCATTTGAAAGCGAACAGATGGACTTTTTTGTAGTTCTTTCAGGTCGTCGAGTTGATTTGGATAATGGTCATTATATGGACTACATCGGTCATGGCTATCCATTTGGATTACGCTTTGACACTTCCCCCTTGTTTTTAAGCAATCTCTTGATTAAGAGAGTAGTATCAGAAGGGTATTCGGATACCGTGGATGAACACTACTGCCAAGAAGCTCTGCGTAAGGACTATCTAGACGCAGGACTGATTTCCAGTGTTTACGCAGAGGAGGAAGTGAATGAAGATTGATGTATCCGAAGTTCGAGTTCAAAAAGAGTTGTTAGTTATTTCGGTAAATAGTATCAAGGAACAGCTATCTGTTTCGAGAAGCCGTCTATCAGAGGTCGTTTCAACCGATAGCCTCAAAGGGGCAGTGAAGGATGCCATTAACCAGAAGGTGACTAACTATCAGATACCACTGGTTGATAACTATGTCAATGCCCTAGATAGCATTGTCAGTCGCTATGATGGACTTGTGAAGCTCTTTCAAGACACGGTGTCAGAGACTGACAACAGTGCCATTATTAAGACAGAATACCTAGAACGCATCAAGCAACGGATGAAAGATCCGATCGAGGGATTGAAGAGTAGTTCCAGTAAGACTAAAAATATCTATGCAGGGATAAGTGATATCCTAACATTAACGAATCCTAGTTTGGATAGTGTGAATACAAGTTATAATCAAGCAGTCAAGAGTTTAGATGATACCATAAAGAACATGGAAGCTTTTAATAGTGTTCTTCTAAAAACAGATACTTTTGACCTCATAGATATGCAAAATAGTGAAATCGCTACACTATCAGGTTATGCCCCTCTTCCGTATGGGAACCGCGTATCGAGAAATTATTATAATCGAACTCAGTTTAAAAACTCAGTTTCAGAGATACACACAGCTATCCATAGCAACTCCAAAGCTGTGAAGTATCAAAATGCTCTCGCAAAACAGCTTGCCGAGTCTAAGTATAGTGGGACGGTGGCCGAAAATGAGAACTTAATAGATTCATTCTTTAATGTTTATAAAAATGTCACAAAGAGTGATTTATATAAAAATAGTAAGGACTATAAAAAACATTTAAAATCTATTTTGCCAGCTTTATATGCGTTATATCGTTTTAGCAAAAATACAAGAGGTGACACTATTGTCCTAAAAGAAACGACAAAATTTGGTCAATTACTAGATGACTTTTTTGAAGTTAGCAAGAAGTTAAGTGGCAATCGTACTTATAAGGTTGTTCAATATAAAAATGGTGGTGTTCCACAGACCTTCAAATCCATAATGAAAAAGCTAGGCTATACTAAATATAATGAAGAGTTGAGTAAGGTTTTCAAATCTTTTACAGATACAACTCGATTTAGTACCAAAGTGGCAAGTGTCGGAAAATCAATTGTGTCTACAACTGGAAGCCTATTGAAAGAAGAATTTATTAAAGAGATTACTTTCAAAGGTGCTGGTAAAGGCCTGTGGAGTTTAGGAAAGGCAGGCACATCGGGAGGATTTAAAGGTTTAGTTAAGTCTGCTACAGATAGCTTTAAAAATTACAAAGAAGGTTTTAAATCAGCTACGAAGTTTGGTAAGTTTTTAAAAGGAGCAGCGGTTGTTGGTGTTGCTTTAGATGTAGTTGATACTTTTTCAAAAATCAGCGATAATAAACAAGAGGCCAAACGTCAAGGTCTAAGAGGAAATGAAGTTAAGGCCAGTGTGGCAACAGGTTTTGTGATAGATGCGGCCAAGGCAGCAGGAACAACTGTTGCGGCAACTGCCGCAGCGAGTGCAGGAGCTGCATTTGCAGGAGTTGTAGCAGGGGCGGTAGGCATTGCTACAGCTCCTGCATGGTTAACAGGGGCTGCGGCAATAGGAACAGCAGCTCTTGTTGGATGGGGTATTAGCGAGCTGGATAAACGCTTTAAAATTACAGATAACCTAAAAAAAGGTGTCAATAGCCTAATTAAAGGCATGAGAGGATGGTTTAAATGATACTGGAACGAATCAAAAAATATTTTGAGTTTCAAAGAAGTAGAATAAAGGGACCAGTTCCTCTCTGGGGCGTATTAAATGGGATTTTTATTTTATATCCTTTGGCATTTTTGTTTTTTCTTGCAGGAGGGTTAGAGGTTCTAAAAAATGAGGACTTATATCAAGGACTGCTTATTTCAGGGATTGTTGTTTGGGTTTTAAATTTAGTATTTTTACTAGATCTTAAGAGAGGGATTTTAACCAGTTTTGGAACCTATCTCATGTATTTGACTGGTCATGTTTATACTATTATTGGATTTAGTAGTTTGAGTGGGGACCATAACTTTATTGTTCTAAAGTTATCTCTCCCCCTTATCTATGCCATTGTAATTATTATCGTTATGAGCTGTTTGGTTGACTTGGACTCTGAAGAAATTATCCCGGAGAAGGCTGGAAAAATTATGCTTAATTTTGTAGTGGGACCGATAATACTTTTATCTCTTTGCTTTATTTTTCTAGCTATCATTGGATATGATTTTTTAATGGGGTGGGGAGTATCCTTATTGTTAATGATTTTTGGCTCTGCTTTATACCAAACATGGTTTTATATTATCTATGCCTATCAACATCGTCATGATATTGAGGAAACAAGACCAATCAAGCATATAGAAGTGTCTTCGGATTTGATTCAAAATAAAGAATTTGATAAAAATAGATTTAAAAAGGAAAAGAAACATGATTAAAGAAATCCAAATTCATATGGAACATTTGATGACAGACCAGGTCCAGATTCAAGCGGACGAACTATTAGAGTTGTTTGTCCACACAGAACTCTTACCCTATACCAATGGCATCTATAAAGATGGTCCGACCATTTTTGAAATGACTCCAACTCAATTTGACGAAGAAGAACAGGATGTTACCCTTTATATACCGGTCATTTCAGAAACAAACTCAACGAGCCAACTAAGATACCAAGCTAGTTTAAGTATTGAGGGTATCAGCAAACGTGTGCCATTTGAGGATGGCTTGGACCAGTCCATCTACGAGATGAAGGATTACATCAGAGACCACGGTTGGAAGTTGCAAGACAAGTTGTATCTGGTCTTGATTCCAGTTTATGATGATTTGTTTGTAGATTTGATTATCCCAGTGGAGAAGTAAAATGGCAGAAATTACATATGGTATGAATCAATCATTAATGATGAGTAATGTCTTAAGTGTCGATTACAACATTACTGGTGATGAAATTGCAGTAGCCTTTCAAGATATGGTTCAAACAGCCGTAGCAGCTGGATATACACCTAAAAGCAATCCATTTTACTCATGTCCTCATATCGGAGAGTTGGATGATGGGACATACAACATCACAGTTTATCTTCCCGTTCATGAGGATTATTTAGGAGAGAATGAATTGCTTGAAGGGACAGCTTATAACAGTTATTTTTTAGTTCCTCAAATGGTAGGAGCTAGAGTTACTGGGGAGGAAGCAGTCAACTTTGATAAGGCTATATACGGCTTAACCAATTTATTGATCGACAATGACTTAGAAGAATCTACACCCGTATTTTATATTTCAAGTAAGATAAATGATGTTTTATATACAGATATCATGGTAGGGATACGAGATAAAAAAGATTAAAAGTTGGTAGAACCCAAAAAGAAGGAAGTCTCAAAAATCACCTATGACCACTTCATCGTAGAAGACTTCAAAAAATGACATACAAATCCTAGGATTCTATTCTAGGATTTTCTATATGATGAGAAAATAAAACACCTAAAATTTAGTATATAGGTCGGTGCATAAGCAAGTTACGAATTGGTAAGTTTTATTAATAGAATAAAGATTATAAGCCCTCCTTGCCTGACTCTAGTATTCGTGGTATAATAAAGAGATAAATGAGAGAGGTTAGCTATGAAAAAAATAATTATAGGTAGTAGTGTTTTTGTAACTTTGTTGGTTGGTTCAGGAGCAACATTTATTTATTTAAAGAATCAAGAGATTTCTGTAACAAATAAGGTTAACGATCGTAAATTGAATATTGCTCTGGTAAATGAAGATGCTGGAGGCGTATTAAATGGCAATGCCTATAATCTAGGAAATGATTTCACAAATTTATTATCAAAAGAGAATACAAATCAATGGACTGTCATGACTCGTAATGTTGCTGAAAATCGATTTGAAAATGGGTCGGTTGATGTAATTGTTTATATCGAACAACAGTTTTCAGAAAAAATAGCTCAACTGGAAAGTTTTAATCCTGATAGAGCAAAGATAACATATAAAACGAAATCAAATTTAGACCCAGTTAAATCTAAGAATGTTGAGTTACGAGTAGGCGAGTACCTTAATACTATTAACCAAAATGTTATAAAAATGTATTTTTCAAGTGTTATCAACAATCTAGATGATGCTAAAAGAAATGTTGATAATATTGTAAATGAACAGTCTGGAACGCATTCAAAAATTTCTCAATATATCTATGGTCCATCAAACGAAGCAAGTCAGTCTATGTTAAGCACTTTGGAACTAGCTTCAAATCTACAGAAAACGAATTCGTCTTATGAAGATTCTCAAAAGGCTTTTTCTGATTCTGTTGCTAGCCTTTTAAATAATACAGGAATCGGATTAGAAAAACAACTTACGGAAGTTAAAACTTATTTTGATTTTCAGAAGGATATATTTGAAAAGAATGTCTTAACAACCAATAGCACCTTGAAAGAACAGCATGAAGAAAATTCTAAAATTATAGATGGTTTAAATGATTCGGTGCTTAAATCATTGTATCAATTTGGAAATAGTACTGATGAGGAAAAATCTGAACAAGCTAAACTAGAAGATTTAGTAGTTGATTATCATAAGGTTATTGTTGATTATCAAGGTAAAATAAAAGATAGAAAATCTGAATTTGAACATCTTAAAACAGAATTAAAAGAAGAGAAAAAGAAAATGTCACTCTTTTACTTTGGTAAAGAAGATGTTGATTTAAAATCGGACCTTACTTCGGATGCTAAAGCAACACTTGTAGATCAGATTAATAAAAGTTTGATTACTGAAAATCATTTGCCTGAAACTTATCAAAATTTGATTCGTTCAAATCTAACAGATATTAGTATTGAATCAACTGATTACCAAACTTTATTTAGTAAATTGGAGAAACTCAATGTCCTAACAGCTGATCAAGTCAAAGAATATAATGAAAAAATAGATTTACTTAAGAATTATACTAAATTTGATAAGAAGGCTACCTCTATAAGTGGATTACCTATTTTTGAATTTTTATCGATTGAAAATGATAAGCTCGATAAAGTAACAGAAACTATGGAATTGACAGTTAAATTACCCCAGGCTGAGTCTGAAACCGTCGAAGCTTCTGTGACAAAACCATCCAGTAGTTTGCCTGAATCATCAACGGTAGTTGAGGGTGGCGGAGATTCTAGCAGTTCTAAAGGGACAAAATATTTATCTCCTAAAGCTAAAATTTATGTTACAGGAAATGCTACTTTAGTTGGAGGAGAGCAAACTATAACAGATGATAAGCTTTATACTATGACGGTTGAATATACTTTAGAACCACATTATGGGAAAAATGAAATTTCATTTGAAGTACACATTGGTGAAACTACAATTCCTGTCAAGAAAACTATTTATCGTAGCGATAAAGAAGAGTCAGATGTTTTGGTGAAAAAAGATTTAAAACATATTCTTGATAAATTAAGCAAAATCGATCGTACAACTGGTATGATTCAAGCAATTTATGGAAGTCCAAGTAGCTCCTCTATTAATTTTTCTGCCTTATCACCAGATTCTGTTTACAATATGTATGGTAATATCAGTCGTGATGATATAGCGACTCAGTTGTCAGAAGATCAAGTTGCTAAGTTTAAAGAGTCAGGTATAGCTTTGTTGGAACAAATTCAAAACTCTTTGGAGTCATTAGAAAAATCAAGTGACACATTGCCTGAATTGGCTGAAGCTGAGTTACCAAATGATTATTTCAAAAATCAAATTACAAACTTAGCTGATTGGTATAACAATTCGATTAAGACCTTATCAACCGAGTACGATAAGTGGAAGGAAACGAAAGCGAAACAGTTGGAAGTGACGGGTACAGCTTCAGATGCTAATAGCGGAATATTAATAAATGATAGTGAGTCATCAAATCGCTTATATAGTTCAATTGAATCATTAGTGTCTACAACTTCTACTGGATCAAAAGAAACTAGTCAAAATCATGAAGCGGTTGGAACTATGAAGGATCAGTTTACTCAATTTGTTGACCAAGTTCAGACTATTAAAGGTAATGTTGATAAGACTGTTTCAACTACGAATGATTTGATATCTAATGAAGCAGAAGTTATTCAAGGGAATAGAGACTACGCAGAGTCCTTTAAAACTGTTATGAAGAATATTCGTGATGGTGGAACGACCAATCAAAATGTGATGAATTTTTTATCTAATCCAATTGAAACTAAAAAAGAAACATATGAAGCGCCAATTTCAGTGGATAATAACAGAGTATGGGTTATTTTAGCGATTATTTTATCAGCAATTTCATCAGCAGGAATCACATATTGGTTGACAAAAGAAAAAGGCAAATAATGTAGATAATAACTCTCAAAATGTACTGACCCCAAAAAGTTAGACAAATAATTTAAGCGAAGGATTTAGTTCTGTATTGCACAGGACTAAGTCCTTTTAGTTTGACTTTAATTCTTTTATTGTTGTAGTAATTGATATAGTCTACAATGGCTTGTTCTAATTGCTTAAGCGACTGAAACGACTTCTCATAGCCGTAAAACATTTCGTATTTTAAAATGCCAAAGAAAGATTCCATCATCCCATTGTCTGGGCTATTACCTTTACGTGACATAGATGTTTGGATTCCCTTACTCTCTAAAAACCTGTGATAAGAATCGTGTTGGTATTGCCATCCTTGATCACTATGGAGACTCGTATTCTCGTAGTGTTTCTCTGTGAATGCCTGTTCCAACATGGTTTTCACTTGTTCTAAGTTGGGTGAGGTAGACAAATTATAGGCGATAATTTTGCTATTAAAGCCATCTAAAACTGGCGATAAATATAATTTCTGTGTGCTATTTGGAATGGCAAACTCTGTCACATCCGTATAGCACTTTTCCATTGGCCTTGATGCTTCAAACTGACGTTGAATCAGGTTGTCTGCTTTCTTACCAATCTCTCCTTTGTAGGAAGAATACTTTCGTTTCCGACGAATTCGAACCGTTAAACCAAGGACTTTCATCAGCCGTTGAACTTTCTTATGATTGACCGCATAACCACGATTTCTTAGTTCAAGAGTGATTCTACGATAGCCATAATTTCCTTTATGGTCATTATAAATGGCCTGAATTTCGATTTTAAGCTCTTTATCTTTGCCAAGCCCATATAGTTGCTTCAACTGATAGTAGTAAGTCGAGCGAGCTAAACGTGCTGTTTCAAGAAGCAAATCTAGTCTAAATCCTCCTGAAGCCATTTCTCTAACTGCCTCTGCCTTTCTCGCTCTAGGGCTTCGTCCCTTTCCTCTAACTCTTTTAACTTTTTTAGGTAGGCCACCTCAGTCCGTAAGCGTTCATTCTCCTCTTGGAGTCGCTCTAGTTCTGTCATTTCTTCCCAAGTTTTCTTCCGTTTATGTCCCATTTTAGGTACTCTCCCTCTTATTTTCGCAACAATAGTATACCACCCGTTTTTCCTGTATTGCGCCAGCCAATTAAGAAGTATCGTACGACTTGGGAGGCCGTATTCAAGAGAAACTCTATCTTTAGTCCAGCCTTCATGTAAGACTTTATTAATCATTTCTTGTTTTAAATCAGGAGAATAGTAGCGATTTTTGCCTTTTTTGACGAACTCTATTCCGTAACGATCAATCCATTTAATCATGTACCTAAGATTAGAATTGTTTATCCCAAATTTATTTGAAAGCTTCTCTAAGCTATATCCTTGTTTTCTAAGTTCATAGATCTGAACTTTATCTTCATAACTCAATTTCATAATAAAAACACCCCAAAAGTTAGATTTTTTCTGTCTAACTTTTGGGGTGCAGTTCACTGGGGCTGGTCTTTATTTTTCGATAATTTTGTGCCCAATCAACTGGCGGTAACAAATCTGTTTATTGTTTTTAGCATCGTTGATTATTTGGAGAATGGTTTCAAAGGAAACGCGCCCAAGTTCCAGACTATTGATATCCACATAAGCTACGAGGTCAAGTCGAGGATTGACAGAGTCGAAACTCAAGACAGGAACAGTTAACTGATGCTTACTGATGTAGTCACAAACCCCTTCTGCAAGGAGACTATCGGTTGTGATGATAGCGTCAATCTGCGGATCGTGATTGAACAGGAGTTCACTAAACTGATAACCTTTTTCTTCTAGAAATTCGGTCGCAAAGTAGGTTAAGTTGGTATCAATCGGAAGTTGGTGTTGTTTGAGTGCGGACTCATAGCCAGTTAGACGATCTTGCGTTACGAAGAGTCGCTTTGTCCCCCCGATGAAGGCAATTCGTTTGCATCCTTTTTTGATGAAATACTCTGTCGCATCAAAGCCAGCTTGTACATTGTCATTATCAACAAGAGGGATAAAGGGTGAAGTGGATTTTCCGAGAATGAGGAAAGGGAACTGCTCATCGGCTACTAGCTTGACCAGAGGATCTTCTTCTTCAGCGTAGAGGAAAATCAAACCGTCAACACGCTTGCCATAAACCATCTGAGAAATCGCATTGAGACGTTCTTTCTCATCTTTTCCTGTTGCAATCTGAATAGCATAGTGGTTTTCAGACGCGACTTGGGCGATACCACGAAGGACAGATGGGAAGAAAGGATTTTGGTAAAAGGCATCCGAGTCATCAGGGAGCACCAAGCCGATAACCTGAGTATAACTACTTACCAAGCTACGAGCATTGAGGTTGGGATGGTAGTTGAGTTCCTTCATAGCCTTGCGAACTCGTTTTTTGGTTTCATCACTAATCGTTGATTTATTTTGAATGACGCGGGTAACAGTGGAAGGTGAGACACCTGCTGCTTTAGCCACATCTTTAATCGTCACGGGCATAAAAATCTCCTATTTATGATAATCTGGATCACGGAAATGTGTCTTGTAAAAAATAGTGACCAGATAAAGAACAAAAAGAATGTTTTGTACAGTGATAAGGGTTGTCATATTCTGGCCAAAAAGTCCCAAAATAAGCGTAATCAGAGTGGGTAATCCTAAACAGTTCAAGATAAAATGGTAGCACTCTTTAAAAGTCCTAAATGAAAAGAGGCGTGATTTTTTGGTGATATAAAGGAGGAGACTAGCTCCAAGAGAGACAATAAAGAAATTCAATCCAAAGAGGAAGCTTGCACCAAGAACGAGAAAGAGACTGATATAGACCCGATTTTGTTGGTACCAATCTTTAGAAATGGCCTGGGTTAGATCTTCCTTACTCTGGAAACTCTCCGTTTGAATCGCGTGGTAGCGAATGCGAGTCAGTTCCTTACTTTCCTTACTGATGACGAGTTCTTCCGTATCAAAATGAAGTTGCAAGTCCTTTGGCAATTCTTTACTTGGACTTGGACCAATCAGAAGAGAAGCTTGCTGATTCTTCGTACCTGAGTAGTTCAGCTTTCCATCAACGATTTGCGCATTCTCTGACAAGTCCATGATCGCTTCATCTGTCAGTGGAGTGTAGACATTATCGATAAAGGTATCCAGTGGATACGTTTCCTGTGAGCTGTTTTGAATGGCAATCGGAACCATAGACAAACTGATGAGGAAAATGCTCGTAAAGAGAAGCTGAAACCAGTTGAGGCCGAAACGTTTTGATAGGGGCTTACGAAATCCCCAGATACTAGAGAAATACGAGAATGGATATGGAAGCATAGGCATCTTTCTAAAAGTGTTTTCTATATGAGTATTATTATATAGAGAAATGTGCTTTATTTCAAGTCTAGGAGATAAATTGCTTGTTGCAAGAATATTATTTACAGTAACAATCGCTAATACTCAATGAAAATCAAAGAGCAAACTAGGAAGCCAGCCGCAGGTTGCTCAAAGCACAGCTTTGAGGTTGGAGATAAAGCTGACGTGGTTTGAAGAGATTTTCGAAGAGTATAAAATGAAAAAGGGTGGCGGGGATAAATTATCCCTTGTCGCCACCACTTGTAAGTCCTGAAACAAAGTTCTTTTGTAGGAAGAAGAAGAGAATACAGATTGGAAGGGCGATGAGGATAGCACCTGCTGAGAAGTAGGCAATCTTCATGTTTTTCACATTGCTAACGAAGGTTTGGAGACCAACGGCAACAGTAAAGTATTCTTTCTCGCGAAGTAAGAAACTAGAGAGGATGTAATCCCCGAAAGGTCCCATGAAGGCCCAGAGGGCTTGTACAGCTACCATTGGGCGAACGAGTGGAAGGACAATTTGCCAGAAGCGACGGAAGTGTCCTGCACCATCTAGTTTTGCAGATTCGTCAAGAGACATTGGCACGGTATCGAAGTAACCTTTCATGAGCCAAGCATTCATCGGAATACCTCCACCGACGTAGAGGAAGATGAGGAACCAGCTATGGTTAAGGGCGTTCAACATAAGCGCCATAACGAAGAAGGCGGTCAATGCGGCCATGGTTGGCACCATTTGGATGATTAAGAAGAAGACCAAACTTTGCTTACGAGCCAAGAAGTTGTAACGGCTGTAGGCATAACCAGCCAGTACGATGATACTTGTTTGAACAACCATGGTAATCAAGGCGATGATTAAGGTATTGAGGTACCAAGTACCGTACAAGGTTTCAGTAAAGAGTCCTTTAAAGTTATCAAAATTGAAGTCGATGTTAGTATCGAGTTTAAAGGCTGCGACGTTACCTGCTTTAAAGGCTGACATGATGGTAATCAAAAGTGGATAGATAATGACAATTGATAGGCCTATCAAGTAGAGGTAAGTGAGGGTTTGAGTCAGTCTACGTTTAAGTTTGATTGAGTTATTCATCTTAGACGTCCTCCATATCAAATGCGTGTAGTTTCTTGAATGCGATCATAGAGATAGAGATGACAATGATTGAGATAATCAAGGTAACAGCTGCCGCCATAGAGTATTGAGGAGATGTACCTGTTGTCAAACGGTAAATCCATGAAATCAAGATATCAGTTGAACCGGCTCCGCCTCCGACAGTACCAGGACCTCCACCATTAAAGAGATACATGATAGAGAAGTTGTTAAAGTTGAAGGTGTATTGGCTGATCAATGTTGGAGCTGCAACAGCCAAGATCATTGGGAAAGTGATGTTGCGGAATTTTTGCCAAGCATTAGCACCATCGATGTAAGCCGCTTCGTAGAGGTCGTTAGGAATAGACTGCAAGATACCCAAGGTCAAAACGTAAATGTATGGGAATCCTAGCCAACCTTGCATCATAATCAAGGCGATCTTAGTCCAAGTTGGGTCTGTTTTCCAAGGGATAAGAGCTCCATCTAGGAAAGGAAGAACCTTAGACAAAAGAGGCAAGACTTGGGTGTTGATAGCACCGACACTATCATTAAACATATTTGAGAATGTCAAGATAGTGATGAAGGCTGGGACAGCCCAAGGAAGAAGGAAAATAACACCGAAGATACGTTTTCCTTTGATAAATGGTTGATTGGCAACGATTGCTGTAAAGATACCAATGACGATCTGCAAGGTAGAAGCAGCCAAGGCCCAAATAATGGTCCAAGAAAGAACAGAACCAAAGGCAGAACGGAAGGTACTCAAGCTCCAGATATTTGTGAAGTTCGTTAAACCAACCCAGTCCAACAATTTGTTTGGTGGTAGGTGCTGGAAGTCATAGTTGGTAAAGGCAATCATCAAGGTTACGATAACTGGGAAGATAATCGCGAAGGTCATGGCAACGTAAGATGGAATGATCAAGAGGTAAGGGAATCCATTTTCATAAATTCCTTTAATCATGTCCTTGAAGGTACGAGCCACAGGAATACCGTTATTGATACGTTTAGCAGTTGTATGTGCGTCCTTGATATTAAAGATGTAAAAGAGCAAGTAAACGACTACAAAGATTAAATGGAAGGCACCACGAATCAGCATGAAAAGTGAATTATCACGACCGGGCTTTTCACCAAGTGTGATCAGATTGCTTAATTCAGGGCTTGCAAGTGTTAGAAAATACAGAACAAATAAAACGGTAACACCAAGGAAAATAAATCCTTTAGCTTTTTGTTTGTTATAAATTTGTCCTAAACCAGGAATGATTGACAGCAAGGCTGCTTTGCGAGGCTGTTGTTTTTCCATGATTACTCCTTTCATAGGATGCGAGATAAAACTCGGATTCAATCGTAAGATACATGCGTATGATAATAGGCGTATCTATAAATTCAAAGGGGGATTTTGCTTCCACCCCCCTTGAACAAATCAATTATTCACCAAATTTTTGTTTGATTGTGTCCTTAATCAATGTTACAGCATCGTTAGCAGCTGTTTTCGCATCTTTCGTACCACTTACAGCTTCAAAGAGCATTGTTTTAGCTGGGTCCCAAACAGCTGACATTTGAGAGATGTTTGGCATTGGTTGAGCGTTTTTGAACTGTTCAATCACGGCTGTGGTCAACTCATCTTTTTTGCCTTCAGCATAAGTACGAGCTTCAGTATTAGCTGGGATTTCGTTTGTAGTGTCGTAGAACGCTTTTTGTTGTTCAGTTGATACAAGGAAGTCTACAAATTTTTGAGCGCCTTCAAGGTTCTTAGTGCTTGCTGGGATAACCCAAGCTTTACCACCACCAAATGTTTCATAGTTTTTACTGTTTGGAAGAGTTGGGATAGTCGTAACACCGTAGTTTACTTTAGCATCTTTGAATGCTTGAGCTTTCCAAGGGCCATCGATGATAGCAGCAGTTTTACCTTCTTGGAATTGAGTTTGGATTAAGTTTGGAGCTCCTTCAGTATCTTGCATACCTTTAGGCCATTTTTCGTACCAAGATTTAGCATATTCGATACCTTTGATTGCTCCGTCGTTTGCAAGACCGATGTCTTTAGGATCTTTACCGTTTTGGCCAAATACATAACCGCCATTACCAGCAAGAAGTCCGTATGCGTAGTAGAAGTTTGTCCAGTCAGCTAGGAAGGCAGTAGTTTTGCCATCTTCACCAGCGAAAGCGTATTTGCTGTCTTTAGCAAGGTTTTCCAAATCAGCAAATGTTTTAGGAGCTTCTTTAAGCAAATCTTTGTTATAGTACAAAACGAGTGATTCGATGACAGCTGGAGCACCATAGACTTTACCACCAACCGTTACAAGTGATTTTGTTTTATCGTCTGTCTTTGCACCGTCACTAAGAGTAACTTCTGAAAGTTGTCCATCAGTACCAAGGCTACCTACACGGTCGTATGGAGCCATCATAACATCAGGAGCTTTACCAGATTGGTTGTCTAGAGAAAGGTTATCAAGACCACCCATTTGGTCCCCTGTTTTGATAGTAACTTTTACGCCAGATTCTTTTTCATAAGCTTTTGCAGCTGATTCAGCAAAGGCTTTATATTGGTCTTCAACGTAGAAAGTGATTTCTTTCGCTTCTGAAGAGCTAGTATCAGCTGCTTTGTCAGCAGATTTGCTTCCGCAAGCTACCAAGAGCAAGCTAGCTAGAGTAGCAGTTCCGAGCACAGCAGCGCTCTTCATGAATTTAGATGACATAGTGTATTCCTCCTAAAGAATAACAGTTATAATTTATTCGGGAAACGCAAACGTTTTCCTTTATGAGCTTAGTATAGCACAAATAGAAAACGGTTGCAAGGTTTTTTTGAAAAAATTTTAAAAAATTTTTAAGGTTTGGAAGTGGATATGATTACCTTTAATAGGAAGAAAATATCCTAAACGCTGATTTTCTTATTTTGTGAAAACCAAGGGAAACGATTGCGTTAATTTAGCCCAATTTTCAGAAAATATAGCAGACGTTCGGAATGAATTATCTTAAATCAGAAAATCTTTAAAAATTTTTTCGCTTATTTCGTAAAATATCAGTGGGAATAAGTTTTAGTTAGATAAAAATAATTCAAAAAAATTTTTAAAAACGCTTGCATTTGTCTTTGAAATACGCTATACTTAATTCAACGCAAACGTTTGCGCCTTGATTGCGCAACGTTTTATAACAAACACATGAGGTGCTATTATGAAAAAACGTCAAAGTGGTGTGTTGATGCACATCTCTTCTCTACCAGGAGCATACGGGATTGGATCATTTGGTCAGACTGCCTATGATTTCGTTGATTTCTTGGTTCGTACGAAGCAACGTTACTGGCAAATCCTCCCTCTTGGGACAACAAGCTATGGAGATTCTCCATACCAATCATTCTCAGCTTTTGCTGGAAATACGCATTTTATCGACCTTGATATCTTGGTAGAGCAAGGCTTGCTCGAAGCTAGCGATCTTAAAGGTGTTGACTTTGGTAGTGATGCATCGGAAGTCGACTATGCGAAGATTTATTACGCACGTCGTCCGCTTTTAGAAAAAGCAGTTAAACGTTTCTTGGAAGTGGGAGACGTCAAAGCTTTTGAGAAGTTTGCTCAAGACAACCAATCATGGCTTGAACTCTTCGCAGAATATATGGCGATTAAAGAGCATTTTGACAATCTTGCTTGGACAGAATGGCCAGATGCAGATGCTCGTGCTCGCAAAGCTTCAGCACTTGAAAGCTACCGTGAGAAATTGGCAGACAAGTTGGTTTACCACCGTGTGACTCAATATTTCTTCTTCCAACAATGGTTGAAATTGAAAGCCTACGCTAACGACAACCACATCGAAATTGTTGGAGACATGCCAATCTACGTTGCGGAAGATTCAAGCGACATGTGGGCAAATCCACATCTCTTCAAGACAGATGCCACTGGTAAAGCAACTTGCATCGCAGGATGCCCACCAGATGAGTTTTCTGCCACTGGTCAGCTTTGGGGGAACCCAATCTATGACTGGGAAGCAATGGATAAAGACGGGTACAAATGGTGGGTTGAACGCTTGCGTGAAAGCTTCAAAATCTACGATATTGTTCGTATCGACCACTTCCGCGGTTTCGAATCTTACTGGGAAATCCCTGCTGGTTCCGATACAGCGGCCCCTGGTAAATGGGTGAAAGGTCCAGGCTACAAACTCTTCGCAGCCGTTAAGGAAGAACTTGGTGAGCTGAACATCATCGCAGAAGACCTTGGCTTCATGACAGATGAGGTTATCGAGTTGCGCGAACGTACTGGTTTCCCAGGGATGAAGATTCTTCAATTTGCCTTCAACCCAGAAGATGAAAGTATCGATAGCCCACACTTGGCACCTGCTAACTCTGTTATGTACACAGGAACACACGATAACAATACGGTTCTTGGTTGGTACCGTAATGAAATCGACGATCCAACTCGTGAATACATGGCTCGTTACACGAACCGTAAAGAGTACGAAACAGTGCCACACGCAATGCTTCGCACAGTCTTTTCATCCGTTAGCTTTATGGCTATTGCAACCATGCAAGACTTGCTAGAACTAGATGAGTCAGCTCGCATGAACTACCCATCTACTCTTGGCGGAAACTGGTCTTGGCGTATGACTGAAGATCAATTGACTCCTGCTGTCGAGCAAGAATTGCTTGATTTTACAAGCATCTATCGCCGTGAAAATAAAGACTTGAAGCCAAAAGAAGTTCAAAAAGCAGAATCCTAATCATACTGAAAGCGTGCTTACACAAGTAGGCTTTCCTCTATTTACAATTATTGTTGAAACAAAAGGAGACTCTCAACATGGAATCATTACAAAAATATGTGATTGATCATCATCAAAAAACAATTGCTGAATGTTCAAACGAAGAATTATACATTGCCTTGCTCAACTACACCAAGCAAGCTAGTGCGCAAAAGAAATTAAATACTGGTAAGAAAAAAGTTTACTATATCTCAGCTGAATTCTTGATCGGTAAACTCTTGTCTAACAACTTGATTAACCTTGGTCTTTATGACGACGTTAAGAAAGAACTTGCTGATGCAGGTAAAGAGTTGATCGAAATCGAAGAAGTCGAATTGGAACCATCTCTAGGGAATGGTGGTTTGGGACGTTTGGCAGCCTGCTTTATTGACTCAATCGCTACACTTGGTCTGAACGGTGACGGTGTTGGTTTGAACTACCACTTTGGTCTTTTCCAACAAGTTCTTAAAAACAACCAACAAGAAACGGTTCCTAACGCTTGGTTGACTGACCAAAACTGGTTGGTTCGCTCAAGTCGTAGCTACCAAGTGCCATTTGCGCACTTTACATTGACATCTACTCTTTACGATATCGATGTGCCTGGTTACAAAACAGCAACTAAAAACCGTTTGCGTTTGTTTGACTTGGATTCAGTTGATTCTTCAATCATCCAAGATGGTATCAACTTTGACAAGACAGACATCGCTCGTAACTTGACTCTTTTCCTTTACCCAGATGATAGTGATCGTCAAGGTGAATTGCTCCGTATCTTCCAACAATACTTCATGGTTTCAAACGGTGCGCAATTGATCATCGACGAAGCAATTGAAAAAGGAAGCAACTTGCATGACCTTGCTGACTACGCAGTTGTCCAAATCAACGATACTCACCCATCAATGGTGATCCCTGAGTTGATCCGTCTTTTGACTGCTCGTGGTATCGAACTTGACGAAGCCATCTCAATCGTTCGCAGCATGACAGCCTACACTAACCACACCATCCTTGCTGAAGCCCTTGAAAAATGGCCACTTGAATTCTTGCAAGAAGTGGTTCCACACTTGGTACCAATCATTGAAGAATTGGACCGTCGTGTGAAGGCAGAATACAAAGATCCAGCTGTCCAAATCATCGACGAGAGCGGACGTGTTCACATGGCTCACATGGATATCCACTACGGATACAGTGTTAACGGGGTAGCAGCACTCCACACTGAAATCTTGAAGAACTCTGAGTTGAAAGCCTTCTATGATATTTATCCAGAAAAATTCAACAATAAAACAAACGGTATCACTTTCCGTCGTTGGCTCATGCATGCTAACCCACGCTTGTCTCACTATCTAGACTATATTATTGGACGTGGTTGGCACCATCAAGCAGAAGAGCTACAGAATCTAATGTTTTATGAAGACAAAGCTGCTGTCAAAGAAAAATTGGAAGATATCAAAGCTCACAACAAACGTAAATTGGCTCGTCATTTGAAAGAGCACCAAGGTGTTGAAATCAATACAAACTCTATCTTTGATATCCAAATTAAACGTATTCACGAGTACAAACGTCAACAAATGAACGCTTTGTATGTGATTCACAAATACCTTGATATCAAGGCTGGCAACATCCCTGCTCGCCCAATCACAGTGCTCTTTGGTGGTAAAGCAGCTCCTGCCTACACAATTGCCCAAGACATCATTCACTTGATCCTTTGCTTGTCAGAAGTGATTGCAAATGATCCAGAAGTAGCTCCACACTTGCAAGTCGTCATGGTTGAAAACTACAACGTTACTGCAGCAAGCTTCCTCATCCCAGCATGTGACATCTCAGAACAAATCTCACTTGCTTCTAAGGAAGCTTCAGGTACTGGTAACATGAAATTCATGTTGAACGGAGCTTTGACCCTTGGTACTATGGACGGTGCTAACGTGGAAATCGCTGAGTTGGTTGGCGACGAAAACATCTACATCTTCGGTGAAGATTCAGAAACTGTTATCGACCTTTATGCAAAAGCAGCTTACAAATCAAGCGAATTCTACGCTCGTGAAGCTATCAAACCATTGGTTGACTTCATCGTCAGCGACGCTGTTCTTGCAGTAGGTAAGAAAGAACGCTTGGAACGTCTTTACAACGAATTGATCAACAAAGACTGGTTTATGACTCTCCTTGACTTGGAAGACTACATCAAGGTGAAAGAGCAAATGCTTGCTGACTACGAAAACCGTGACGCATGGTTGGATAAAGTTATCGTCAACATTGCCAAAGCAGGATTCTTCTCATCTGACCGTACCATCGCTCAGTACAACGAAGATATCTGGCACTTGAACTAAGATACAAATTTATACTAATACATTTTGTAAAAAAGCGAGTTTCAATTGAAATTCGCTTTTTTTGAATAATGTTGATTTGAATCAATCTGGTCTAAAAAGAGATAAATCATAGACGTATTGAAGGTTTAACACTCTCTTTCAACCTCATGCTTCTTCTTAGTTGATGACCTCATATTTCTTGTATTCGCTTACACAAAGTATTATAATATGATTGCAGGAAAGAAGGTGTTCTTATGTGGCAAAAATATTTTTCAAAATATGAATGGACTGATTTATTTTGGATACTATTTGTGATTTTGTCATCCCTCTTGATGGGGAATCGTACTCTTTTTCCACTTACCCATCAAGAAATCTCTTATCATGGGTGCTATTTGGGGGTTACACTTGCCTCATTTCACTTATTATTCATTGATAAATTTGTCATTTCGAATCGAAAATAAATGGAGAGGTCAAAATTTTTTCCACTTTTCGGATAGACAGTTGAAAAATCGCGATTTAAACCCGCACCTCCTCTTGAGGTGCGGGTTTTGTCTTATTGAAAGATTTATTTACACTGCTTTCCCAACCAGAATCTCTGCTTCGATGGTAATCTCAGTCAACTGACTCCAGTCAATCTTGGTTTGGTCAACGTGAAAGAGGAGAGGCGTCATGGCAAGCAGGGCTTGACGTTGCTCTGCTGTGATAGGTTTTATTAAGGAAGCAATCTGACTTGATTGGATGCTGAAATGTTCCTGGAAATGTTCTTTGATATCTTGGTTGGAATAATCCTTCTTTGTCAGCTGGTCCTGCACCATTTGACGGATTTCCTTGAGGTGATTTTCAGTCGGGATGACCTTGATCAAAATACCATCTTTGGATAAAACGCGACGGAATTCCCCATAATTGGCAGGCGAAAAGATGTCGAGCAGGATATCCATACTGGCGTCTTTTACAGGAAGGCGAGCCAGGTCACCGACAAACCAATTGACTGCCCAGTTTGGTTCACTCTTAGCAGCGATTTGGACGGAATCTTTGGAAATATCAAAGGCATAGAAGGTTTTATCAGAGTGACTTTCTTGGAGTTTACGAGAGTAGAAACCTTCGCCACAACCGATATCCAAGACTGTTTTTGCGGATGGATTAGTTGTTAGTAAGTCCGAGATACCTTCTAAAATAGCCTGATAAAAACCAGCTTCAAGAATTTGCTGGCGGTTTTGGAAGTTTTCCTTGTCGTAGTTGGCAGATTGCTTGATTTGCGGAGCCAAGTTGACATAGCCGAATTTTGCCAGATCAAAAGAATGGCGGTTGCTACACTTGAGGCTAGACTCTACCAAGGCCAGATTTTCTTGGCAGATAGGGCAGGAAAAGGCAGTCGCAGAAGCAAAACGCTGAAGTTTGGGTTTGAGGTTTGTATTCATAGTTTAAGTGTATCAAAAGAGGCAAATGAAAGCAACTTTAGAAATAAGTAGATGGGAGATTCAGTAGAAATAAAACTAATTCTCCAATTTATAGAATAAAATTGCTTTTATATCTAAATTTCTATATAATAATGATAAGGAGGAAATAAGTATGTTAAAAGAAGTATTAACCGTTGCAAAAGTTGCGAAAAAATCATCACTCTTTTTGGGTGGTGTCGCATTTGGTACCCTTGGTTTGAAAATCTTGGCAAGTAAGGAAGCTAAAAAAGGTTATTCTAAAGCTTTGGCTAAGGCTTACAAGTTGAAAGACGGGCTAGATGCATCTGTTTCTGTTGTGAAACAACATGGAGACGATGTCTTGCAAGATGCCAAATATTTGTACGAGCAAGAGAAAAAAGAAGAGCAATTAGATAGCCTTATAGGAGAATAATATGTCTTTTAAAGTGCTACATAGAGGATACCAACATATCCGACTATCATCTTGTTTTTCACTCACCTTGGATATTCAAGACTATCTTCGTTCCTTGGCGAGAGATGAAAAGGGGATTGAGTCTATCCAGTTTTACATGGATCAACAGCACTTTACTCTACGCATAAAAGAAGGCTTTTCTGTATTAGATAATGCAGAAGCCTTTTTAAAAAGAATTGATAAAGGGAAAGTTTCTGAGTTGATGACTCTTCCCATTCGTAGAGAAGAGAGTGCTTATTCTATTGTTTCAGGTGCAGCGATTAAGCGTGTACTTTTTCGTAGTTTTGTGCCGTATCCTATTCGCTATATATGGACTTGTTATCAGGCTTTGGGTTATATTAGAGAAGCCTATCAAACACTAGCGCGTAAGGAACTAACGATGGAAGTCTTGGACTGTTCGGCGATTTTATTGTCCTTGTTTATGAACCAATCCAAGACAGCTAGCAATATCATGTTTATGCTTGATTTGGGGAATCATTTAGATCAGTGGTCTTTGAAAAAAACTGCAACAGATTTAGAACAAAGCCTTCTTGCAAAAGAGAGCAACGTATTCTTAGTACAGGGCGATACGGTTGTTAGTATCAAGAGTTCCGATGTTCAAATAGGAGATGTCTTGGTCCTATCTCAAGGAAATGAAATTCTGTTTGATGGACAAGTAGTTTCAGGTTTAGGTATGGTCAACGAAAGTTCCTTGACGGGAGAGAGTTTTCCAGTTGAAAAAAGAGAGTCTGATTCGGTTTGTGCAAACACAGTCTTGGAAACTGGGGAGCTACGCATTCGTGTAACCGATAATCAGATGAACAGCCGTATTTTACAGCTGATTGAGTTGATGAAGAAATCTGAAGAAAACAAGAAAACTAAACAACGCTATTTCATCAAGATGGCGGACAAGGTCGTCAAATATAATTTCTTGGGGGCTGGTCTGACTTACTTATTAACAGGTTCTTTTTCTAAGGCTATTTCATTCCTATTGGTTGATTTCTCCTGCGCTTTGAAAATCTCTACTCCTGTAGCTTATTTGACAGCTATCAAAGAGGGGTTGAACCGTGAAATGGTGATTAAGGATGGGGATGTTCTAGAGAAATATCTGGAAGTTGATACTTTCTTGTTTGATAAGACAGGAACAATCACAACTAGCTATCCTATAGTTGAAAAGGTGTTACCTTTTGGGGACTATAGCGAGGAAGATATTCTCAGAATCAGTGCCTGTCTTGAGGAACACATTTATCATCCTATTGCTAATGCCATTGTCAAACAAGCCGAGATAGAGGGGATTGAACATGAGGAAATGCATGGGAAACTCCAATATATCGCAAGTAAGGGAATCAAATCCCATATAGATGGCCAACCAGTTCTTATTGGGAATTATGTCTTGATGCAGGATGAGCAGATTCATATCAGTTCGGAACAACATGCTTTGATTGAAGAGTACAAGAATCACTACAATCTCTTATTCTTAGCCTACCAGAATGAATTGATTGGAATGTTCTGCATTCATACTCCTTTGAGAAAAGAAGCAAAAGCAGCCTTGGAGAAACTTAAGGCACAAGGGAAAAAATTGATTCTGGCAACAGGGGACACCTTGGTTAGAACAGAGGAATTAGTCAAAGATTTGCCCTTTGATCAGGTCTATACAGACTTGAAACCTGATGGGAAATTTGAGTTAGTAGAGGAACTGCAGAAAGCAGGTCACACTATTTTGATGGTTGGAGATGGATTGAATGACTCAGCGGCTCTAACCCTATCAGATATCGGTGTGGTGATGAATGAAAGCGCAGATATTTCTAAGCAGATGAGTGATATCTTATTGTTAGATAATCGCTTGGATTTCTTCCAAGAGTTGGATTCGCTATCATCATCTTTGCAAATACTCATCAAGAAGAATATTCAAGATACCGTTGTCGTAAATAGTAGTTTGATTGGCTTTGGCTTGTTTAATTGGCTCAGTCCTTCAAATCTCTCTATCTTACATAATCTAACAACCTTGCGCATTGTCTTGCGTAGTCTGTCTATTAAAAATAGATAGATGAGAGTTATTAACAGCAAAAAGGAGTTACCTTTCTCGAGGTTAACTCCTTTGTTTATAGATAAATGTTGAACAGTTTAGTAAGTCAATACAAAGTATTTTTTCTTACCACGACGGATAACAGTGAGTTCGTTCTCTAACTTATCTGCGTCATTCAAGACATAGTCAAGGTCTTGGATACGATCACCGTTGACGTAGATAGCTCCATTTTGAACATCCTCGCGGGCTTGACGTTTTGAATTAACCACACCAGAAGATACGAGGAGTTCTACGATGTTGTGATTTTCGTCTGCCTGTACTTGGTAGTTTGGCACTCCACGAAGTCCTTGTTTGAGTTCTTTGACAGAAAGGTTTTTGATGTTTCCAGCAAAGAGTTGCTCAGTGATGTTGAGGGCTTCTTTGTAGGCTTCTTCTCCGTGGACAAGAGTCACGACTTCACGAGCCAAGACTTTTTGAGCCAAGCGTTCATGAGGAGCAGCCTCAAACTGCTTGCGGATGTCTTCAATCTCATCTAGTGACAAGAAAGTAAAGATTTTCAAGAAGCGAACAGCGTCAGCGTCCATGACATTCATCCAGAATTGGTACATTTCGTATGGAGAAGTCTTTTCAGGGTTGAGCCAAACAGCGTTTCCTTCTGATTTACCAAATTTCTTACCAGTCGCATCTGTGATAAGGGGAACTGTAATCACGTGGCCTGTCTTGTCAGCCTTACGACGAAGCAATTCGGTACCTGCGGTCATATTTCCCCACTGGTCAGAACCACCGATTTGTAGTGTTACGTTGTGCTCTTGGTTAAGGACGTAGAAGTCGTACCCTTGCATGATTTGGTAGGCAAACTCAGTGTAAGAAATCCCTGTTTCGATCCGTTTCTTCACAGACTCCTTGCTCATCATGTAGTTGACAGTGAAGTATTTTCCGACATCACGGAGGAAGTCAATGAAGCTGATGCTGCCAAACCAGTCGTAGTTGTTGACCATGACAGCTTTATTTTCACCGTTTTCAAAGTCAAGAAAGCGAGAAAGTTGTCCTTGGATAGACTTGACCCAGCCATCCACTGTGTCTTTTGTTTGGAGACTACGCTCAGCATCTTTGAAGGACGGATCTCCGATGAGACCTGTAGCACCGCCAACGAGCGCATAAGGTTTGTGACCTGCTAACTGCAAGCGACGACTGGTTAAGATTGCGACAAGGTGGCCTAGGTGAAGGCTGTCAGCAGTTGGATCATAGCCGGTATAATAAGAAACTTGACCTTCTTCTAGGGCTTTGCGCAAAGCTTCTTCATCAGTCGTTTGAAAAATCAAACCACGCTCTTTTAGCTCATCAAAAATGTGCATATGTCTTTTCTCCTTTTTAAAATATTGTTTCTACCTATTGTATCACAAACTTGGGCAATAGCCTAGTGGAATAGGGAAGAAAGTGGCTATTTTATTGAAAGTTTACCTTTTATGGTATAATAGAGAAAGTGAGGACATTCATGAAAGAAAGAATTAATGAATTAAAAACAAAAATACTGCATGTTTTCCAGCAGCTAACGCAACGAATTGCAAAATGGAAGAAAAGACTAGCAGAAAAACTAGCTGATAAGAAAACCGGTAAAAAGGGGACCTCTTCTGACAAAGTTGGAAGGGCAGGATCTAATTTTGCTAAGGTTTTGAGTGGGTTTAAAATAGTCTTTAATACTCTCTTTATCCTAGGTTTTATCGGTGGACTGTTTGGTGCTGGGGTGGCTATGGGTTATGGAGTCGCTCTATTTGACAAGGCCCAAGTACCTCAAGCAGAAGAGTTGGTCAAGCAAGTGAAGGATATTGCCTCTATCTCAGAAATCACTTATTCTGACGGCAGTACCATTGCCTCGATCGAGGGCGATTTGTTGCGCACTTCAGTCGCTTCAGATGCTATCTCAGACAACCTTAAGAAAGCTATCATTGCGACAGAAGACGAGCATTTCAATGAGCACAAGGGAGTCGTGCCTAAGGCCGTTATTCGTGCGACTTTGGGAACTTTTGTTGGTCTGGGGTCATCCAGTGGGGGTTCGACCTTGACTCAGCAGGTTATCAAGCAGCAAGTGGTGGGGGATGCTCCAACTCTAGCTCGTAAGGCCAAAGAAATCATTGATGCTCTAGCTTTAGAGCGGGCTATGGGTAAGGATGAGATTTTAACAACCTACCTCAACATAGCTCCTTTTGGACGCAATCACAAGGGTCAAAATATTGCAGGTGCCCAGCAGGCTGCAGAAGGGATTTTTGGGGTTAAGGCTTCGGATTTAACAGTCCCTCAAGCAGCTTTTATCGCAGGATTGCCACAGAGCCCAATCAGTTACTCCCCTTATGAATCTGACGGTAGTATGAAGAGCGAGGAGGATTTGGCTCTGGGGGTCAAACGGGCTAGAGATGTTCTCTATAACATGTACCGGACAGGGGCTCTAAGTCAGGAAGATTACGACAAGTACAAGGATTATGATTTTAAGAAAGACTTCTTACCATCTGGTAGTGTCAGTGGTACTTCGCGTGACTATCTCTACTTTGCAACCTTGGCAGAAGCTACTGATCGGATGTATGACTATCTGATTCAGAGAGATAATGTTTCTGTACAAGAGCAAAAGAATGAATCCATCCAGAAAGCTTATCGTGATTTAGCGACTAAGGAAATTGAAAATGGTGGGTATAAGATTACGACAACTATCAATAAAAATGTTCATGCTGCGATGCAAAATGCGGTGGCAACCTACGGCTATCTGCTAGATGATTCGACAGGACAGCCTGAGGTGGGGAATGTCCTCATGGACAACCAAACAGGAGCTATTCTTGGATTTGTCGGTGGTCGCAATTATCAAAAAAATCAGAATAACCACGCTATCGATACAAAACGTTCTCCTGCTTCGACTACTAAGCCGATATTGGCTTACAGTATTGCCATTGACCAAGGTCTGATGGGAAGTGCAAGTATCTTATCAAACTATCCGACCAACTTTTCAAACGGCAATCCCATCATGTATGTCAATAGTCCTGGTACGGGCATGATGACGTTAGGGGAGGCCCTCAACTATTCGTGGAATATCCCAGCCTACTGGACTTATCGTACACTTCGAGAGAAGGGGGTTGATGTCAAGGGTTATATGGAAAAAATGGGTTACGAAATCCCAGAATATGGTATTGAGAGTTTACCGATGGGCGGAGGAATTGATGTTACAGTTGCCCAGCATACCAACGGATATCAGACTCTGGCCAACAACGGAGTTTACCATAAGAAACATATGATTGCGAAGATCGAGTCAACAGATGGTCGAGTGGTATACGAGCACAAGGATAAACCTGTCCAAGTTTATTCAAAAGCGACAGCGACCATCATGCAAAGTTTGCTTCGCGATGTTATTTCATCTCGGATTACCACAAGTTTCCAGACAGACTTGGCTACCATCAATCCAAGCCTCGCTAGCGCCGACTGGATTGGAAAAACTGGTACAACCAATGAAGATGAAAATATGTGGCTTATGCTTTCTACGCCACGCTTGACCTTGGGTGGCTGGTTAGGACACGATGACAACCGCCCGCTAGCCAAAGGGGCGGGCCACTACCGCAATGCCAACTATATGGCCCACTTGGTTAATGCTATTCAACAAGCAAAACCTGGCATTTGGGGGAATGAGCGCTTTAATCTTGACTCAAGTGTGACCAAGTCACAAGTTCTCAAGTCGACAGGGGAGAAGTCGGGCAAGGTTTCAATTAATGGCAAAGAAGTTAACGTTTCCGGTTCTACCGTAACAAGTTACTGGGCTACTAAAGAAGGGGCGCCAGTAACCGCCTACCGCTTCGCTATTGGAGGAAGCGATGCAGATTATCAGAATGCTTGGAAGAATATTCTAGGAAGCATTCCTGCAGTAACTCCTCCAAGCTCAAGTAGCGGTTCGGGAACAACAAGTTCGAGTGGAAATACTCAGAGTGGCTCTTCAGGACGTTCACGTTTATTTAATCGTTAAGATAGAGTAGCAGCAAGGTTATCTTAATTTTGACCTTGTTGCTACTTTTTTCTTTGTTGGTTTCGTGTTACAATAATAATATGAATCATTATCAGAAAAAGATTGTTAAGGGAACACTATACTCGTTACTCTCAGGCCTGATCTGGGGGATCTGTGGGATTTTAGGAGAGTATTTTTTCACTCATTATCCAGTGTCTTCTGGATGGATTACTTCTATGCGTTTACTGGTAGCGGGGAGTTTGGTTTTAGGCTTATCGGCCTTTCAGTTGCGCACTCGATTATTGGACATCTGGCGTGATAAGAAAAATTATCTACCTTTTTTAGCCTATGCTATTCTAGGTATTTTTTCTGTGCAGTTTTTCTTCTATCTCTGCGTTGAGTATTCCAATGCGACGACGGCGACCATTTTGCAATTTATCAGCCCAGTTTTTATCCTGTTTTACAATCGCATTGTCTACCAGAAGAAGGCTTCGATTACAGCGATTCTCTATGTTTTGATTGCCATGCTAGGTGTTTTTTTGATGGGCACAAAAGGGGACTTGTCCCAGTTGTCCATGACACCTTTGGCTCTAGTGACAGGCTTGCTCAGTGCAGTAGGCGTCATGTTTAATGTCATCTTGCCTCAACGATTTGCCCGCCACTATGGTTTTGTACCCACTGTTGGTTGGGGGATGATTCTGGCAGGACTCTTTAGTAATTTCCTATACCCTATTTATCAGATAAGTTTTCAAGTGGATTTGGTAAGTGTGCTGATTTGTCTGACGATTGCCGTGTTTGGGACTGCTTTTGCCTTCTTCCTATCGATGAAGGCTGTGTCACTCGTTTCCCCGCTGGTTGTATCGGTGGTGAGTGCTAGCGAACCTCTTTCTTCAGCATTATTAAGTGTTCTTTTTCTAGGATTGGTCATGGATGGTTTTTTGGCCTTAGCTATGGTGTTGATTATCGTTCCGATGATTTTCTTATCTGTAGAAGAAGCAAAATAAGCCCAGTAAAGATGCTTATTTGATAGTTGAGGCTTCAAATTTGAGGCCTTTTTTGGTAGAATAGGTATCATTATAACGAACCAGGAGGCGCCTATGACTGCTACAAAAATGAACGCTCAAGAAATTATCCAATTTATCGCCAATGCTGAAAAGAAAACCAGTGTCAAAGTAACCTTTGAAGGACAACTAGCGTCTGCTGTTCCTAATTCGATTGTCAAACTAGGCAATGTTCTTTTTGGAGATTGGAAGGATATCGCTCCGCTTCTCGAAGGCTTGGTAGAAAATCAAGATTATGTTGTTGAGCAAGATGCTCGTAATTCGGCAGTTCCCTTGCTAGACAAGCGTAATATCAACGCTCGTATCGAACCAGGTGCTATTATCCGTGACCAAGTGGAAATTGGTGACAATGCTGTTATCATGATGGGAGCGGTTATCAATATCGGAGCAGAAATCGGTGCAGGAACCATGATTGATATGGGTGCTATCCTTGGTGGTCGTGCCATCGTTGGGAAGAACAGCCACGTTGGTGCAGGTGCAGTTTTGGCAGGTGTGATTGAGCCAGCTAGTGCTGAACCAGTCCGTGTCGGAGACAATGTTCTTATCGGTGCCAATGCAGTGGTGATCGAAGGGGTCCAAATCGGTAGTGGTTCAGTTGTCGCAGCAGGAGCTATTGTTACTCAAGATGTTCCAGAAAATGTGGTTGTAGCAGGTGTTCCGGCTCGTATCATCAAAGAAATTGATGCCCAAACCCAACAAAAAACAGCGCTTGAGGATGCGCTTCGTACCTTGTAATTGTAAAAGTAAAAAAGAGGCGGAACCCTTTTTCCAGCCTCTTTCTTCTATCAAAAGGAGGATCGATAGATGTTAGATTTGATTCAGACTAGACGAGATTTACACCAGATTCCAGAGATTGGCTTGGAAGAGTTCAAGACTCAGGCTTATTTGCTGGATGTGATTGAAAAATTGATTACGGGCAAGGATTTTGTTCAAATTCGTACTTGGCGGACAGGTATTTTGGTCTACCTGCAGGGAAGTCAGCCGGAACGAACCATTGGTTGGCGAACAGACATTGATGGTCTGCCTATCGTCGAACAAACAGGTCTACCTTTTGCTTCTCAACACCAAGGTCGCATGCATGCCTGTGGCCATGATTTTCATATGACCATTGCCTTGGGCTGTCTCGAGCGCGCCCTTGAGGAGCAACCCAAGAATAATCTGCTCTTTCTATTTCAGCCTGCTGAAGAAAATGAAGCCGGTGGTATGCTCATGTATGAGGATGGTGCTTTTGGGGACTGGCTGCCAGACCAATTTTATGGCCTTCATGTTCGTCCAGATCTAAAGGTTGGACAGATTGCGACCAATACACACACTCTCTTTGCAGGGACCTGTGAGGTGAAGATTCGTTTCAAAGGCAAAGGAGGGCATGCAGCTTTTCCGCATGAAGCCAATGACGCCTTGGTGGCTGCTAGTTACTTTGTGACACAGGTACAGTCAGTTGTTAGCCGCAATGTCAATCCAATCGAGGGAGCGGTGGTGACCTTTGGCTTTTTCCAAGCTGGAACAACCAACAATGTCATTACAGACACAGCCTTTTTGCATGGAACCATTCGCGCCTTGACTCAGGAAATGAGTCTCTTGGTACAAAAAAGAGTCAAGACAGTCGCAGAAGGGGTTGCAGCAGCCTTTGATATGGAAGTCGAAGTGGAACTCAAGCAAGGGGGCTACCTACCTGTTGAGAACAATCCAGCCTTGGCGCGTGAACTGATGGACTATTTTGAAGAGAAAGACGGAATCGAGTTGATTGATATCGAGCCTGCTATGACGGGTGAGGACTTTGGTTATCTCCTTTCGAAGGTAGATGGCGTTATGTTCTGGCTAGGTATCGATAGTCCCTACGCTCTTCATCACCCTCAGATGAGCCCTAATGAAGAAGCCTTAGCCGTTGGGGTGGAAGCAGTCTCTAGTTTCCTGAAAAAGAAGGCAGCAGAGTAGAGGGCTTATCTATGAAATCGAAATTACGCAAGCAAGTCTTGCAAGAAATGAAGGCCCTATCTCAGGAGAAAAAACAGGCTATGGATCTAGCTTTAACCGAGCGTTTCTTACATCACCCCTTTTACCATGAAGCCAAGACCATCGCAACCTATCTCTCTTTTCCTCATGAATTTCAAACGCAGGAACTGATCGAGCAGGCGCTGAAGGACGACAAAAAGGTTCTGATACCCAAAACCTATCCCAAGGGACGCATGGACTTTGTGCTCTACGATCCGCAGCAGTTGGTAAAAACTTCCTTTGGTTTACTGGAACCGCAAGGAGACTTGGAAGTGATGGATGCCTCTCGGATTGATTTGATTCATGTTCCGGGCTTGGCTTTTACGACAGAGGGTTATCGGATTGGATATGGGGGAGGCTATTACGACCGATATCTGGAGAATTTTGCTGGTCAGACCATGAGTACAATCTATCCTTGTCAAATCCAGAATTTCAACTTGGAAGACCATGATATTCCCGTTCAGGAGGTGCTAATCTATGAAGGAAATCTTTGATAAACGTTACCCTGTTACTAGTCTTTTTCTCCTAATGACAGCTTTGGTATTTCTCTTGATGTTGATTACTACGGGCATCAACTTTGATCGGGTAAAAACTCTGTTTCAGTTTGGTGCTATGTATGGACCGATCATTCGCCTGTTCCCTGAGCAGATGTGGCGCCTTTTTTCGGCTATATTTGTGCACATAGGTTGGGAGCATTTTATTGTCAATATGCTTTCTCTCTACTTTCTTGGACGACAGGTGGAGGAGATTTTCGGCTCTAAGCAGTTCTTCTTTCTCTATCTCTTATCAGGAATGATGGGCAATCTCTTTGTGTTTGCTTTCACACCGAAAGTCCTAGCAGCAGGGGCCTCCACTTCTCTTTACGGACTATTTGCTGCGATTATCGTTTTGCGCTACGCAACTCGCAGCCCCTATATCCAGCAGTTGGGGCAATCCTATCTGACACTTTTCGTGATAAATATCATTGGAAGTATTCTGATTCCAGGAATCAGCCTAGCAGGGCATATTGGCGGCGCAGTAGGCGGTGCCTTTCTAGCAGTCATTTTTCCAGTCAAATGGGAGAGAAAGATGTATAGTACCAGCCAGCGAATTGGAGCAACCCTACTTTTTGTCGCACTAGCCGTTTTCCTTTTCTACAAAGGAATGAGTTATGTGTAAGAGTGGGATAGTTAGAAAGCTACTCAAAAAATGAGTAGCTTTTTTTGTAGATTGAAACCATTCGAAACAACACAGCTCTAAAACTGATGTGCCAAACTTGAATCCAGTCGTATCGGTTTTGGAACCATTCGAAACAACACAGCTCTAAAACGACAATTTGTTTCACCATAATACCTTTGTTGTTTTGGAACCATTCGAAACAACAAAGCTCTAAAACTAAGCACCAGACGGATTATTGAAGTTAACTGTTTTGGAACCATTCGAAACAACACAGCTCTAAAACATCTTTTGAGTAGATTCTTATAGTACTCTAGTTTTGGAACCATTCGAAACAACACAGCTCTAAAACTTATTATCTTTGAGTCCTGTTGATTGCATGGTTTTGGAACCATTCGAAACAACACAGCTCTAAAACTAAAAGAACTCAACTTGGTCATTGTAGACAGTTTTGGAACCATTCGAAACAACACAGCTCTAAAACGATACCAGAGGCATATTTAGGAACACCCATGTTTTGGAACCATTCGAAACAACACAGCTCTAAAACCGTTGATAATTAAGTGTGCCATTTTACCTCGTTTTGGAACCATTCGAAACAACACAGCTCTAAAACGATACCAGAGGCATATTTAGGAACACCCATGTTTTGGAACCATTCGAAACAACACAGCTCTAAAACTGAATATAACGCTCGTAAGCTGATTTTAAAGTTTTGGAACCATTCGAAACAACACAGCTCTAAAACACTTCTTGGCTCTTCTGATTACTACGCGCCGTTTTGGAACCATTCGAAACAACACAGCTCTAAAACACTACATCACTGAATTTTTTAGGTCTGTACGTTTTGGAACCATTCGAAACAACACAGCTCTAAAACAATTTGAGTAAGACCGTCTGAAATGTTATTGTTTTGGAACCATTAGAAACAACACAGCTCTAAAACTCATTTTTTGAGCATGAAGCCGAAGCTCCTGTTTTGGAACCATTAGAAACAACACAGCTCTAAAACAAGAAATAGTTTTTAAAATTGAGGGATCAAGTTTTGGAACCATTAGAAACAACACAGCTCTAAAACCATCGGGAACGAATAAAACTAAAAGGAGAAGTTTTGGAACCATTAGAAACAACACAGCTCTAAAACAGTTTCTCCAGTTTCAAGATGAATAGCTACGTTTTGGAACCATTAGAAACAACACAGCTCTAAAACAGGTGCGTGGGACGCTATCGTTAATATCTTGTTTTGGAACCATTAGAAACAACACAGCTCTAAAACCTTATTTAGGATATACTTCTAAAGAAATTAGTTTTGGAACCATTAGAAACAACACAGCTCTAAAACCTACTTTACTAAGGATCTCTTCTAATAGTTGTTTTGGAACCATTAGAAACAACACAGCTCTAAAACTGATTCTCTCCTTGTTCTTAAACATTGACCGTTTTGGAACCATTAGAAACAACACAGCTCTAAAACCAGACATGGTTAAACAGCGCTCTGTGCATTGTTTTGGAACCATTAGAAACAACACAGCTCTAAAACTCCATACTGAACCACGAACGGTGATGCAACGTTTTGGAACCATTAGAAACAACACAGCTCTAAAACGTTGCGATTTCAATATCTTTGAAACTAGGAGTTTTGGAACCATTAGAAACAACACAGCTCTAAAACTTAAGAATAATCTTTGTCGAAGACAAGACAGTTTTGGAACCATTAGAAACAACACAGCTCTAAAACCTCGTAGAAAGATTTTTCTCACGAAATTTCGTAATCGCGCCATTCGTCCCAGCCTGACTTCAGCTCGTTAGGTTCCAATTGTTACTCTTATTATACCATATTTTCAGGGTTCAAGAAATAGTCTTGATCCAGCACATACTGCGGAAAATCATAGACTTTTCGAGGTTCGACAAATAAAACCCTTAGTTGATTTAGTTGGATATACTCTATCAGATTTACTAACTCATCCTTTGATAGATAGGCTGATGCATTGATGAAAACAAGGAGTTTCTTTTTAGAAAGATATTTAAAAACCTGGACAATCTCTAGCATCTTTTCAAAAGGTGTATCACTCAGAGTTTCGACTTTGACACCAAGTGCATCGATTAACTCTAGAATGGTGATTTCATCATACTCTAGGTCTAACTCGTTTTCCAAACACTCAAATGCCAGCAATTCTGTAATCGTAGCAACCAACTTTTCAATCATGGACTTGACTTCGGGTTTGTCATTGAGCTGATTTTCTAAATCAGCATGTATCAATTTAAGCATGGCAGGTGAGTTGAGATTGTATCCTAAGACATCCGTTATCACTAGTAATTCGGACTCTTTCAGTGCTTTTAGATTTCTATCAAACAACTTCAACTCCCCATCATCAGTATATTGGTAGAATTGCTTGACGATAGTTGAAAAGGTAAACTGGTCTTCCAACACTAAAAAAGTTGCATTTTCAATAGCTAATGGTTCATCCAGTAGTGGGAAATTAATCTTCATCTCTAGGCTCCTCTCCCAGAAAGACCAAGCGTGCGTCGGAGTTTGCTACGCTGGTATTTCGTTCGCCATTTAAGTAAATCATGCGAGAAAACTGCTTTTCTGTAACGGTCAAGAGAGTAATGTTTCCTTTTTTAGGGTTATGAGTCTTGAGTCGCTCAATCATAGCATTATTAGCAGAATTGTTGAGCAAGAGCTTACTATAGATGGAGAATTGGTGCATGATAAATCCCTCATCTATGAGGAACTTCCGAAATTTCCGATAGGCCTTGCGTTCCTCTGCGGTATCAACTGGCATATCAAACATTAAAATCATACGCATATATCGATAACTCATATCCTAAACTCAGGAACTCCTTTCTCGGGTTGATTGAGAGCTTGGATGACTTTCTTAGTATAGTCACTGACGATATTGGTCAGATACATATCCTTTCCATTGTAGTGGAAGGTGTCTGAGAAAATAGTGAAAAGTTCTCGCTTGATTTTGACAAAAGAACTGCTTCGATTTTCATAGACAATTCTATCAATAATTGGTCGGAAAGGCTCCATAATATCACTAGCTAGGTTGAACTGATTAAACTGATTAGCATGTTTCAAACCAAACTGAGTCATACAACCAGACAAGACAATCTCACGCGCAAACATACTCAAAATCAAGGTGTAGCCGTAGTCCAAGGCAGCATTGATATCACTATCTTGCTCACGACTAAAATCATTTCCAAACAAGGTGTTGAAATAAATACGAGCTGCGTGTCCCTCCCGGTTACTAGGATCAAATAAATCCAACCCATGATAGAGATCGATGACGGACTGAGATTTTTCTAGAAAACCACAACTCCCCAGATAAAAAGCTTGATTGAGAATTTTTTGTGCAATAATGGTAGTCCAAACTTGTGCTTTAGTTTCCTCGTTCCATGTGATTTGACGAGAGAGTTGCAAACTGGAATCGTGTCGACCATAGTAAGGCGTTAAGTAGGCTGTTGGCAAGCGTTTATCATCACAAAAGATGACCAGAATATTTTCATCCACCAAGCGTTTAATCAGCATAGTGGAGAGAACGATATCCGTTGTCTCCAAAAGCAGGATGTCCACCTCGGACAGGTGAATCAACTCTGTCCGAGAGGCATCTTTAAAAATCAAGTGGTTGTTCTTGTAGGAGAGTTTAGAGTGTGTATTGACAACAACGGTTCTCCATCCCATCAGTCTTCTCCTAGTTTGCTCAAGTCAATCCGAGTCTCGTAGAGACCAGTGATGGATTGGTGGATGAGGGTGGCGTTGAGCAATTTCTTGTCTGGTTTAGGACGCATTCTTGCAACTGTGTACTTATTAAAGAAATCATTTATATCTTTTGGAGCACCACTTTTGACAAAGCTAAACATTTTAATGAAATTATCATAAAAATATTTGATGACTTCCTCGCTACTATCAATTTCTTTAATCTTTCTCTCGTTATATCCTTTTATAAGATTTTTTAACGATGTAGTGTCGCCCAACATTTTTTGTGAGAAAACCGATAACTGGTTCGAAATATTATCAAATTCTTCCTTGTGTTTGAGTATGAAATTTTGGCTTTCTTTTATTGCACTTTCAGATTTTAAATCCATCAAATTCGATTTAGTCAAAAGTCGTCTCATATGGAAAAACAATTCATTCTGAGTTTTTGTTAATTTAAATTGGGTAGCTTTATGAAGGTTTGACTTGCTTTCAAATAGCATCCTTGTTCCATCATTTTTCTGCATTAGTGAATATTTTGGAACTCTATAGAAGGCTAGAACACGATTTATATTATTCTTTTTAAGAAAACCATTTTCTGAAGTATCATTTAAGAATTGAAATGGATTATTATTAAATTTTTTATAATCTATAATAAAAATGTCATGGAATTCTTTTACAGTTTCTATTTTCCCTCTCTTTTCATTAAACCGTTCTGCGATTATGATAATTGACAAGGCAGAATTCATTGGCCCATAACCTCCGTATATAGAGGTATCTAAATAAGTAGCTTTTGTTTTTAGGGGATAGCGATTATTAGCAGCAATTTGTTTATTAAATTTTCCAACAGGATTTTGATTATAAAATGCTCCCTTTTTAATCATTGTTCGTTTGACAAAGTTGATTTGAGAGTTGTAGATAACATCTTTTATAATCGGTAAATCCCTATTACTATCCCAAATATCTTTACTAACTTTGGAATCTGGATTATTAAAGAATCTCATAATATTAGAATAGAGATGCTTTCTTATCGTTGCTTTATTTTCCTCGTGCCTATTAAAATGAGTATGGTGGCCATATATCAACTCAGGAGCTAATTTGGGATAGGCTTTAAGAAGAGTTTGTCCTACAACAACAGCTAGATAAGCATCGTGAGCATGGTGATAATCATTCAATTCACGTATTTTAGCAATATGAAAAGTGTTTCTAAAATTGGTAACTAGTTGAGATTTTAAAGTAATGATTTTGGTATCTGAAAAACGATTGTCTAGTATGCGCGCAACATGCTTTATAATTTGTCGTGTTTCGACTAATTGACGCTCAATAAAGCCGGCTTTCATGCTCTCGGTCAGAACACCATCAGGAGTGCGTTCGCTAGTGGTTAACCTTTGATACTTCGTTTGAGAAATTAGCTTGGCATTATATAATTTCTCCCAGAAAGGTTTCATATTAGCAACTGTCTCTTTGTCCGGTATATTATCCAACTTTTTTTGATTATTTTCCCTATGCGTTAATACTTTATTATCAATCGAATCAATTGGTAAAAAGCTATAGGGGATAATATGGTCGACTTCATATTGATTGAGTTGGTCTCTGTATAAGGGAGTAGGACTTCCGTTTTTATCTAAGGAGTACATATCCTTCCCATTTTGAAGATAATATAAATATAATTTTTCAGATTGTAATTCTTCATCTGAATGAGGAACTTTGCCATTTTCTAATACACTATCTTCAATATTTTTTAATGCAGATTCTAATTTACTTTTACGAGTTTTTGCCTTTTTTTGCCCCTCTTCGGTGGTCATATTTTCACGAGCCATTTCAATGACGATATTTTGAGGTGGATTTCCTATAATCTGAACCAGCTCATCAACAATTTTAATACTATTCAAAATTCCTCGTTTGATGGCTGGATTACCAGCCAACTTTTTAATTTCTTCAAATACATCATCTTCAACAGTTGATTTAGATTGTATGGCTCTGATAGTAGGATCAAAGGATAAAGTGCTATCAGACATAAGTTGATCTAAATTACGATTTTCATCATCATTTCGCAGGAACTGCAATAAATTAAAACCTGTATCTTCATCGCGAATGCCTAATAATAACTTAGCAGAATAACGTCCCCATCCTGTATAGCGCAATTTTGAAAGTTGATTAATTTTCTCTTCATTTAAAAATTCAAAATGCCCAAAATATTTTGTAAGGTAGTTTTTAATAGATTTTTTATCATCAAAAACGGTAATAACTTTGATAATCTCTTCTAACTCTTTTTGATAGATTTCAGAATCGAGTAGATCTTCTGAAAAAATGGTTTTTAAATCATTATATGTTTTTAAAGTAGAATTAAAGGATCTACCTTTTTCAATTCCCGAAACAATTTCAACCGCTTGTAAATTTGTGTAATTCTCCAAGTAATTAAGGAGCATTGCAGAACTGACACGTTTACTATTCGTTTTAAATAAGTTATTGATTACTTCTTGTCGGAGATCAGAATTGAAAAAGTGAGTTTTCCCATATTTGTCTTTATACTTGACCCGAGTTAATTCATTTTGGAGCATGACTTCTTCATAAATCAAACTACGTTTTGGCAAAACTTTTTCATTTAAGAGAATAATATCATTTCCTATTAAATTGGTGATGAAGGCATCTCTGGTTTCATCCATATTTATCAATTTATGATAGTTCCAAGGACGTATTTTACCATTTTTAGTATCTTCATCATTATCATCTAAAACATCTTGGCTAGTCATTCGTTTAATCCAAGCAAATCTACTATTATTTCCTTTTGCCAGAGGACCAACATAATAAGGGATTTTAAATGTCAAGATAGATAGTAATTTATCCTTGTTTTCTAGTAGAAAAGGATAATCTCTTCCTTGTCTTTCTATAATCTTTTCTAGTTCATAAGCATGAATTTGATTAGGAATAGCTCCATTATCAGTTGTACGGAGCTTTCTTAAAAATGTTTCATCTGATATTTTATTAAGAAAATATTCTGCCCCTTCAATACCAGTTATTTTTCCACTGATATAGTCATAAAAATTTTGTTGTATTGTTTTTTGTTTCTGTGGATTAGTTAATACCATCTTATTAGATATATATCCAACATATCCCTTTGTTTCCTTATCTACATCAAATCCATTTGGTGTTTTTCTGCCAAAAATATCTAAATAATCTTGTTCAGATAGATTTTGTTTAACAAAAGATTTGAAGCGCTGTAAATCTTTTCGGTGTTCCTCGTATCTCTCAACCATAGTAGCAGAAAAGCGAGCATGAGTTGCTCCAGTGTATGTTAGCATATCAGATAAAAGGATAGTATCACGTAAAATTTTTAGTTTAGCAAATACATCGGAAAAGTCTTCTTCTAATGTACCTAGAAGATTTTCTAGATTTTCATCATAGTTTTCTTTGGAGAAATCAAGGTCCGGTTCTTCCTCTAATTCAAAACACTCTTTAAATTTCGTTTTTAAACCAAATAATAGCTGTAATAGTTGTTTAAAAACACTTTTATCCTTTTTTTCAAGCTCTTTTGGGAAATAGGAGAGTATACCTTTAACTTTATCTTGTCTGTTATCACTGGATTTAAATATATCTGCTATAGTTTTAGATTCATCAGAGATTTCCAGATCGAAAACTTCTTGGCAAGATTCAACAAAATCAATCCAAGAGTTTTGCATATTGATATTGTTAGGGTCAATGTTACCTAATGTTAAAAAGTGGCCTCGGTACTTTAAAATGTGCGATAATGCCATGTATATTTCACGAATATCAGCTACTGGAGAATTTTTATCTGCATCAGCTAAGTGTTTTCGTAAATGGTAAATCGTAGGGTACTTCTTGTGATAGGCAGTTTCTAATTCTTTATTACCAAAAAATGGATGTTTTATCTGTATATCCTCACTTTTATCACCAAGCACTCTAAAACTTTCATCTAATCTACGATAAAAATTTTTATCGACTTTTTCAATCTCCTTTTGAAAAATATCTCGTAAATAGGCAATTCTATGATTTCTTCTATCAATTCTACGGCGATTAACACGAAATACTCGGGTTCCTTGAGCTGATTGGGCAGGCACAAAGGTGGTAGATCCGATTAAATTTTTCTTTATTTTTTCTTTTTCTGTATTGCCTAAAACTTTAAATTTAAAAGCAGGCACTCGATAATCTTCAGTCACAACGGCATAACCGACGGATGATACACCTATATCTAAGCCGATTGAATAATTTTTATTAAATTTTGCCATAAAACTACTCCTTATCTTGATTTTTGATTTTATTTTTTGTATAATACCTGTGTTGGAACTATTCGAAACAACACAGCCAAAAGATTTTTCTTTTGAGTTAAAATATGGTTATCCATAATCAGTTATGCGCACCGATTCGGTGCTTTTTATTTTATTATACTAATTTATTGTACTCCTATTTTTGTTAAAAAACAAATAATATCATAGCGCTTTCATGAAGTTTGAGACCAATTCGATGGAGCTTATAAGTAGGTTAACTGAGAAATACAGATTTCTTTTTAGATTATAGATGTTCTGAAGAATAGCAATACAAAAAAAGAACCAGGATAATTAACTATCCTAGTTCTTTTTATATGGAATATTCTTCTATTCCCCCTCAGATAACTCTTTTCCGAGTTGGATGAGGTAGTCTTTCAAGTCGTCTTTGACTTGATGATGTCTTAGTGCGTAATCAATAGATGTTTTCATAAAGCCAAACTTGTCTCCAACATCATAACGAGCGCCCTTGAATTCACGAGCGAAAACACGCTGTGTTTTGTTAAGGGTGTCGATTGCATCGGTAAGCTGGATTTCATTGCCAGCACCTGGTTTTTGGTGTTCCAGGATTTGGAAAATTTCAGGCGTGAGGAGGTAGCGTCCAATAATAGCAAGGTCGCTAGGAGCATCCTCCGGCGCAGGTTTTTCAACGAAGGTTTCAACGCTGTAAAGACCATCTTTCCCTTCTCCTTGCGGAGCAATAACTCCATAAGCAGATACTTCGTCGTGAGGGACTGGCATAACAGCGATAGTAGACGCGTGGGTACGCTCGTAGTCATCCATGAGTTGTTTGGTAAGTGGAACAGCCTTTTCGTCTGTGATATCCATCAAGTCATCACCAAGCATAACGACAAAAGGTTCATTTCCGACAAAAGCCTTGGCTTGTAAAACAGCATCTCCGAGACCGCGTGGATGAGTTTGGCGGATAAAATGCAGACGCATGCCAGTTGTCTCATCAACTAGCTTCAAAAGATCTGTTTTCCCTTTTTCTTTGAGGTTGTATTCCAATTCGAAGTTTGAATCAAAATGGTCCTCGATGGAACGTTTTGACTTACCTGTAACAACCAAGATGTCTTCGATTCCAGATTTGAGGGCTTCTTCAACGATAAACTGGATAGTAGGTTTGTCTACGATTGGCAACATTTCCTTGGCCAAGGCCTTAGTTGCTGGGAGGAAACGAGTTCCCAACCCAGCGGCAGGGATGACTGCTTTTCTGACTTTTTGTTTCATAATGTTCCTTTCTATAAGGGTCTAAGACCATTCGTTTTCTGCTTTAAATTCATTGTTCATGATGTCAGTGATTGCTTCTTTGATATTGACACCTTCGTAGATAACTCGGTAAATAGCCTGTGTGATTGGCATGTAAACCCCCAATTCTTGAGCCAGCTCGTAAGCTGCTCGAGTTGTTGAAATGCCTTCGATGACCATGCCCATGTTTGCTTCGATGTCTGCGAGGGATTCTCCGCGACCGAGAGCATCACCTGCCCTCCAGTTACGAGAGTGGACAGATGTCCCCGTTACGATCAAATCTCCAACTCCAGAAAGACCGCTATAAGTCAGAGGGTTAGCTCCAAGAGCGACACCTAGACGGGTGATTTCTGCTAATCCTCGAGCGATGATGGCTGCCTTGGCATTGTCGCCAAACCCCAGACCATGTAGTGCCCCAGCGCCAACTGCGATGATGTTTTTGAGAGCACCAGCGGTTTCAACTCCGACAACATCCGTATTAGTATAGAGACGGAAGTAGTGATTGCTAAAGAGATTTTGGACGTACTGAGCAGTTTCAAGGTCTTTAGAGGCTGCTGTAATCAAGGTAATATCCCGTACAATCGTTTCCTCAGCATGGCTAGGTCCTGAAACAACAACGACTTCACTACGAAGGTCAGCTGGGATTTCCTCCTCAAGAATAGTTGATAGGCGTTTGTGGCTATCTGGTTCCAATCCTTTGGAGGCATGCATGATGACAACTTTGTGATCGAGCACCTTTGCTACTTGTTGGGCAACCAGTCTCGTTACTTTTGTTGGGACTACAAATAAAACAGCATCCACATCCTTGAGTGTTTCTTCCAAGTCATGATAGGCTTTGATCTTTTCGTCCAGTAGGATATCTTTGAAGTAGCGTTTGTTTGTATGCTGGTTATTGATTTCATCGATTTGTTCAGGGATATTTCCCCAAATGCGAACCTCGTGTCCATTGTCGTTTAGGACCTGCGAAAGGGCAGTTCCCCAAGAACCTGGACCCAAGACAGCGATGGTTTGTTTCTTCATCTTTTCCTCCTTGTAAGAGTTCTTCCTTTCATTTTACCATAAAAAGCCTTTTCATGCATCACCTGTAGATGAAAGCGCACTAATTTATAATAAGGAGACTTCTTTGACAAGATGCCTCTTTTTTGCTAGAATAGCATCAATATGAACGAATGAGAAGGAGCTGACGCAGGATGTCGCTCCCTTTATCTATTTTATTAGGAGGAAATATGCTCATTAAAAAAATAAAAACCTATAAATGGCAGGCCCTGGCATCCCTAATGATGACAGGCTTGATGGTTGCGAGCTCGCTCTTGCAACCACGCTATTTGCAAGAGGTGTTAGAGGCTTTGTTGGCTGGACAAAATGAAGCTATTTATAGTATTGGCGCTTGGCTGATAGGAGTAGCTCTAGTCGGTCTGGTTGCAGGCGGTGTCAATGTGACACTTGCAGCCTACATTGCTCAAGGAGTGTCTTCGGACCTTCGTGAAGACGCTTTTCGCAAGATCCAGACTTTTTCTTATGCCAATATCGAGCAGTTTAATGCCGGCAACCTTGTCGTCCGTATGACCAATGATATTAACCAAATTCAGAACGTGGTGATGATGGCTTTTCAAATTCTCTTCCGTCTCCCTCTTCTCTTTATCGGTTCCTTTATCTTGGCGGTTCACACTCTTCCGTCACTTTGGTGGGTGATTGTCCTCATGGTGCTCCTAATCTTTGCACTAACTGCCATCATGATGGGAATGATGGGACCACGATTTGCTAAGTTTCAAACCCTTCTTGAGCGGATCAATGCTATCGCTAAGGAAAATCTACGTGGTGTGCGCGTGGTCAAATCTTTTGTGCAAGAAAAAGCACAATATAACAAATTTGCCGAGGTTTCAGATGAACTTCTCGGCCAAAATCTTTATATCGGTTATGCCTTCTCAGTTATAGAACCCGTTATGATGCTAGTCGGCTATGGGGCAGTCTTCCTCTCTATCTGGTTGGTGGCTGGAATGGTTCAGTCAGATCCGTCTGTAGTGGGTTCGATTGCTTCCTTTATCAACTATCTCAGCCAGATTATCTTTACTATCATTATGGTTGGTTTTTTGGGAAATTCAGTCAGCCGTGCCATGATTTCCTTACGTCGTATCCGTGAGATTCTAGATACCGAGCCAGCGATGACTTTTAAAGACCTCCCAGATGAGGAGTTGGAAGGAAGTCTCTCTTTTGAAAATGTGACCTTCACCTATCCTAATGATGATGAGCCTATGCTGAAGAATGTAACCTTTGATATTGCGCCTGGTCAGATGGTCGGTGTGGTTGGGGCTACTGGAGCAGGGAAGTCCACTCTAGCTCAGTTAATTCCACGACTGTTTGATCCACAGGAGGGATCTATCAAGATTGGTGGCAAGGATATTCGAGACGTCAGCGAGGGAACCTTGCGTAAAACAGTTTCCATTGTCTTGCAACGTGCTATTCTCTTTAGCGGGACCATTGCAGATAATCTTCGTCAAGGAAAAGGCAATGCCAGCGTGTCAGAAATGGAACGTGCAGCACGGATTGCTCAAGCCAGTGAATTTATCGGACGCATGGAAAACAAATTTGAGAGTCAGGTCGAAGAACGTGGCACCAATTTTTCTGGTGGACAAAAACAACGGATGTCCATTGCCCGTGGGATTGTCAGCAATCCCCGTATCCTGATTTTTGACGATTCGACTTCAGCCCTAGATGCAAAGTCAGAAAGACTCGTACAGGAGGCTTTGAACAAAGACCTGAAAGGGACGACAACCATTATCATCGCTCAAAAGATTAGTTCAGTCGTCCATGCAGACAAGATTTTAGTCTTGGACCAAGGGCGTTTGATTGGAGAAGGAAGGCATGCGGACTTGGTAGCTAGCAATGCTGTCTACCGCGAAATCTACGAAACACAAAAGGGAAAGGAGGAATAAAATGAAAACCGTTCGATTTTTCTGGAATTATTTTAAAGTTTACAAGTTCTCCTTTGTCATTGTGATTCTGATGGTTGCAGTTGCGACGATTGCCCAAGCCCTCTTTCCAGTTTTTTCAGGTCAAGCAGTGACGGAACTCGCTAACCTAGTTCTGGCTTATCAAAATGGGACTTCAGAACAAGCTTGGCAAAGTTTATCAGCTCTGATGCTGAATCTAGCTCTGGTTGTTCTCGCCTTAGTGGTGTCCAGTTTGATTTACATGACCTTGATGACCCGTGTGATTGCTGAGTCGACAAATGAGATGCGTAAGGGCCTTTTTGGTAAACTTTCTCGTTTAACGGTTTCTTTCTTTGACCGCCATCAGGATGGCGATATCCTTTCTCGATTCACGAGTGACTTGGACAACATCCTTCAAGCCTTCAATGAAAGCCTAGTTCAGGTCATGAGCAATATTGCTCTTTACATCGGTTTGATTTTTGTCATGTTTTCAAGAAATGTGACGCTCGCCCTGATAACAGTAGCCAGCACTCCAGTAGCCTTTCTCATGTTGGTTTTTATCGTGAAAATGGCCCGCAAGTACACCAATCTCCAGCAAAAAGAGGTTGGGAAACTCAACGCCTACATGGATGAGAGTATTTCTGGACAGAAAGCTGTTATCGTACAAGGAATTCAAGATGACATCGTAGCAGGCTTTGTGGAGCAAAATGAGCGCGTGCGCAAGGCAACCTTTAAAGGGAGAATGTTCTCAGGCATCCTCTTTCCTGTCATGAATGGGATGAGCTTGGTCAATACAGCCATCGTTATTTTTGCAGGTTCTGCGGTCTTGCTGAACGATCCAAGTATCGAAACAACGACGGCTCTAGGTTTGATTGTCATGTTTACCCAATTTTCTCAGCAGTACTACCAGCCGATTATCCAGGTGGCTGCGAGTTGGGGGAGCCTCCAGTTGGCCTTTACTGGGGCGGATCGTATCCAAGAAATGTTTGATGCAGAAGAAGAGATTCGTCCGCAAAATGCACCGGCCTTTACGGAATTGCGAGAAGGTGTTGAAATCAGTCACATTGATTTTTCTTATTTGCCTGACAAGCCGATTTTAAAAGATGTTAGCATTTCAGCTCCTAAGGGGCAGATGATAGCAGTTGTTGGCCCGACTGGCTCGGGGAAAACGACCATCATGAACCTCATCAATCGTTTCTACGATGTGGATGCAGGTAGCATTTCCTTTGATGGGAAAGACATTCGTGACTACGACTTGGATAGCCTGCGGAGTAAGGTCGGTATTGTCTTGCAGGATTCGGTCTTGTTTAGTGGAACAATCCGAGACAATATCCGCTTTGGTGTGCCAGATGCCAGTCAGGAAATGGTCGAAGCAGCTGCCAAGGCAACTCATATTCATGACTATATCGAAAGCTTGCCTGACAAGTATGATACCCTTATTGATGATGATCAAAATATCTTCTCGACTGGGCAGAAACAATTGATTTCCATCGCTCGGACCTTGATGACAGATCCTCAAGTCCTAATCTTAGACGAAGCGACTTCCAATGTCGATACCGTAACAGAAAGTAAGATTCAACATGCCATGGAGGCAGTAGTAGCAGGTCGAACCAGTTTTGTCATTGCCCATCGTCTCAAGACCATCCTCAATGCAGATCAGATTATTGTCCTCAAAGATGGAGAGGTCATTGAACGTGGAAATCATCACGAGTTGCTCAAACTCGGCGGCTTCTATTCAGAACTGTATCACAATCAATTTGTCTTCGAATAAAAAAGAAGTTGTCCTCATTGGGCAGCTTTTTCTTGTCCATAAAAAATACTTATCACGGTCTTTAAAAAAACATATTAGACAGGAAAAGGTTGGAGTGATAAGATAAGACTGTCGCAGAAAATCGAAAGGAGACACATCATGGCTAGAACGGTTGTAGGAGTTGCTGCAAATCTATGTCCTGTAGATGCAGAAGGGAAAAACATTCATTCATCTGTATCCTGTAAATTTGCAGAGAGCATTCGTCAAGTCGGAGGTCTCCCTTTAGTGATTCCTGTTGGTGATGAGTCCGTTGTGCGCGATTATGTGGAAATGATTGACAAACTCATCTTGACAGGTGGGCAAAATGTCCATCCTCAGTTTTATGGAGAGAAAAAAACCATTGAGAGCGATGATTACAACCTAGTGCGAGATGAGTTTGAACTGGCCCTCTTGAAAGAAGCGCTCCGTCAGGATAAGCCCATTTTAGCAATCTGCCGTGGTGTCCAGCTGGTCAATGTTGCTTTTGGCGGCACCCTCCACCAAGAAATTGAGGGCCACTGGCAAGGCTTGCCTTTCGGGACATCTCATTCTATTGAGACAGTAGAAGGAAGCGTGGTGGCTAAGTTGTTTGGCAAAGAAAGTCAAGTCAATTCAGTCCATCGTCAAAGCATCAAAGATCTGGCACCTAATTTCCGTGTGACTGCTATTGATCCAAGAGATCAGACCATCGAAGCGATTGAGTCTATCGACGAGCACCGTATTATCGGTTTACAGTGGCACCCAGAGTTCCTGGTCAATGAAGAAGATGGCAATTTAGAATTATTTGAGTATTTATTAAATGAATTGTAACGGCTAGAATCTCTAGCCGTTTTTATTCGCCCTTTCAGATTTTTTATATTTTAGCAAATTTACGCAAACGTTTGAATTCTGATAAAAATTGGGCAAATTCAATAAAAAAACTTGAAAAAATCGAAGGTAAGCGTTATGATAGAAAAGAAGAAATTTTGGAGGATTATCATGTCACATATTAAATTTGATTATTCAAAAGTTTTAGACAAATTTGTTGCCCCACATGAAGTGGAATACATGCAAGCACAAGTAACAGCTGCAGACGAATTGATCCGTAAAGGAACTGGTGCTGGTAGTGACTTTTTGGGTTGGTTGGACCTTCCTGAAAACTACGACCGCGAAGAATTCGACCGCATCTTGAAAGCTGCTGAGCAAATCAAATCAGACAGCGATGTCTTGGTTGTAATTGGTATCGGTGGATCTTACCTTGGTGCCAAAGCAGCTATTGACTTCTTGAACCACCACTTTGCTAACTTACAAACAAAAGAAGAGCGTAAAGCGCCACAAATCCTTTACGCTGGAAACTCAATTTCATCTACTTACCTTGCTGACTTGGTAGAGTACGTAGCTGACAAAGACTTCTCAGTAAACGTGATTTCTAAATCAGGTACAACAACAGAACCAGCCATCGCTTTCCGTGTCTTTAAAGAACTCTTGGTTAAGAAATACGGTCAAGAAGAAGCTAACAAACGTATCTACGCTACAACTGACCGCCAAAAAGGTGCTGTTAAGGTTGAAGCAGATGCCAACGGTTGGGAAACATTTGTTGTTCCAGATGACATCGGTGGACGCTTCTCAGTCTTGACAGCAGTTGGTTTGCTTCCAATCGCAGCATCAGGAGCTGACATCAAAGCCCTTATGGAAGGTGCGAATGCAGCTCGTAAAGACTACACTTCAGACAAGATTACTGAAAATGAAGCTTACCAATACGCAGCAGTTCGTAACATCCTTTACCGTAAAGGCTACGCTACTGAAATCTTGGTAAACTACGAGCCATCACTTCAATACTTCTCAGAATGGTGGAAACAATTGGCTGGTGAGTCAGAAGGGAAAGACCAAAAAGGGATTTACCCAACTTCAGCAAACTTCTCAACTGACTTGCACTCATTGGGTCAATTTATCCAAGAAGGAACTCGTATCATGTTTGAAACAGTTGTCCGTGTGGACAAACCACGTAAGAACGTGATCATTCCTACTTTGGAAGAAGACCTTGATGGGCTTGGTTACCTTCAAGGAAAAGACGTTGACTTTGTAAACAAAAAAGCAACTGACGGTGTTCTTCTTGCCCACACAGACGGTGATGTACCAAACATGTACGTAACCCTTCCAGAGCAAGATGCCTTCACTCTTGGTTATACTATTTACTTCTTCGAATTGGCAATTGCTCTTTCAGGTTACTTGAATGCCATCAACCCATTTGACCAACCAGGTGTTGAAGCATACAAACGCAACATGTTTGCCCTTCTTGGGAAACCAGGATTTGAAGAATTGAGCAAAGAGCTTAACGCACGTCTATAGTCTGTAATATAAGAAAAGAGTGGCTTGTCCACTCTTTTTACTCTCTTTATTCGTAGACATTGGACTCAGGCGAGACTTGTGATATAATATAGAAAGCAAAAAGGCAGACGCCTAGAGACTTTATAGGAGAAACTATGTCAAAAGATATCCGCGTACGCTACGCACCAAGTCCAACAGGACTACTACACATCGGAAATGCCCGTACAGCATTATTCAACTACCTTTACGCACGCCATCATGGTGGAACTTTTATTATTCGTATTGAAGATACCGACCGTAAACGCCATGTTGAGGATGGTGAACGCTCACAGCTTGAAAATCTTCGTTGGTTAGGAATGGATTGGGATGAAAGTCCAGAAACTCATGAAAACTATCGCCAATCAGAGCGTTTGGAACTCTATCAAAAATACATCGACCAATTGCTAGCTGAAGGAAAAGCCTACAAATCTTACGTTACAGAAGAAGAGTTGGCAGCTGAGCGCGAACGCCAAGAAGCAGCTGGTGAAACACCACACTACATCAATGAATATCTTGGCATGAGCGAAGAAGAAAAGGCGGCTTACATTGCAGAACGTGAAGCAGCTGGTATCATCCCAACTGTCCGTTTGGCTGTCAATGAGTCTGGTATCTACAAATGGCACGATATGGTCAAAGGTGATATCGAGTTTGAAGGTGGCAATATCGGTGGTGACTGGGTTATTCAAAAGAAAGACGGTTACCCAACTTACAATTTTGCTGTTGTGATTGATGATCACGATATGCAAATTTCTCATGTTATCCGTGGAGATGACCACATTGCCAACACACCCAAACAGCTTATGGTTTATGAGGCTCTTGGTTGGGAAGCCCCAGAATTCGGTCACATGACTTTGATTATCAACTCTGAAACGGGTAAAAAATTGTCTAAACGCGACACCAACACCCTTCAGTTTATCGAAGACTATCGTAAGAAAGGGTACCTTCCAGAAGCTATCTTTAACTTTATCGCCCTTCTTGGTTGGAATCCAGGTGGCGAAGATGAAATTTTCTCTCGTGAGGAATTGATTAAACTCTTTGATGAAAACCGTCTCAGCAAGTCACCAGCTGCCTTTGATCAGAAGAAACTAGACTGGATGAGCAACGACTACATCAAGAGAGCTGATCTTGCGACAATCTTTGAAATGGCTAAACCATACTTAGAAGAAGCAGGGCGTTTGACTGACAAGTCTGAAAAAATGGTAGAACTCTACAAACCACAAATGAAGTCAGTGGATGAAATCGTTCCATTGACAGATCTTTTCTTCTCAGATTTCCCAGAGCTGACAGACGCTGAGCGCGAGGTCATGGCAGGAGAAACCGTTCCGGTTGTTCTGGAAGCCTTTAAAGCGAAACTAGAAGCAATGACAGATGAAGAATTTGTAACAGAAAACATCTTCCCACAAATCAAAGCAGTTCAAAAAGAAACAGGTATTAAAGGGAAAAACCTCTTCATGCCGATTCGTATTGCAGTATCAGGTGAAATGCATGGACCAGAACTTCCAGATACGATTTACCTATTAGGTCGTGAGAAATCTATCCAGCATATTGATAATATGCTGAAAGAGATTTCTAAATAAAAAGGACTTCCGATGGATACATGGGAAAAGATGTACGAAGAAGCACGAACCTTATTCAATCCCCATGAAGTTTCTGACTTTGTTTATGCTAACCATGTTGTTGCTGCGGTAGAAGCAGAAGATGGACAGATCTTCACAGGATTTTGTATGGAGGGCACTTGTGGTGTTTTTCATCTCTGTGCAGAGCGAGCAGCTCTCTTCAATATGTATCAATTTTCAGGACAAACTAAAGTTAAAAAAATCCTCGCCTTTCGAGATAAACCTCCCTACGGCGAAGGGTCAGGTATGCCCTGTGGCGCTTGCAGAGAATTTCTCTTAGAATTGAATGCTGAGAATAAAGAAGCAGAGTTCATGATGGACTACGAAACAAGAAAAACAATCAAAGTTGCCGAGTTGATCCCATACTGGTGGGGAGAGGAACGTGCGACTAATTGGCAAGATAAATAAAAGGAGTCAGTTTAACTGGCTCTTTTCCCTTATCTTTTCAGAATTTCGATAAAGAGGAAAAAAGATCTTGACAAAGTAGGAAAAGTAGGTATAATAGAAAGAGTTGAAAAGCTCAAGGTCCGTTGGTCAAGGGGTTAAGACACCGCCTTTTCACGGCGGTAACACGGGTTCGAATCCCGTACGGACTATGGTGTATTGCGGTTAAAAAAACTTGGAAAAAAGTTTCAAAAAAGTGTTGACATAGGTTAGCAGCTGTGATATACTAATATAGTTGTCGCTTGAGAGAGATTGAGTGACAAAGACCTTTGAAAACTGAACAAGACGAACCAATGTGCAGGGCACTATAACTGATGTTATAGTACTGAACAATGAAAAAAACAATAAATCTGTCAGTGACAGAAATGAGTGAGAACTCAAACTTTTAATGAGAGTTTGATCCTGGCTCAGGACGAACGCTGGCGGCGTGCCTAATACATGCAAGTAGAACGCTGAAGCTTGGTGCTTGCACCGAGCGGAAGAGTTGCGAACGGGTGAGTAACGCGTAGGTAACCTGCCTGGTAGCGGGGGATAACTATTGGAAACGATAGCTAATACCGCATAAAATTGATTATCGCATGACAATCAATTGAAAGGTGCAAATGCATCACTACCAGATGGACCTGCGTTGTATTAGCTAGTTGGTGGGGTAACGGCTCACCAAGGCGACGATACATAGCCGACCTGAGAGGGTGATCGGCCACACTGGGACTGAGACACGGCCCAGACTCCTACGGGAGGCAGCAGTAGGGAATCTTCGGCAATGGACGGAAGTCTGACCGAGCAACGCCGCGTGAGTGAAGAAGGTTTTCGGATCGTAAAGCTCTGTTGTAAGAGAAGAACGAGTGTGAGAGTGGAAAGTTCACACTGTGACGGTATCTTACCAGAAAGGGACGGCTAACTACGTGCCAGCAGCCGCGGTAATACGTAGGTCCCGAGCGTTGTCCGGATTTATTGGGCGTAAAGCGAGCGCAGGCGGTTAGATAAGTCTGAAGTTAAAGGCTGTGGCTTAACCATAGTACGCTTTGGAAACTGTTTAACTTGAGTGCAAGAGGGGAGAGTGGAATTCCATGTGTAGCGGTGAAATGCGTAGATATATGGAGGAACACCGGTGGCGAAAGCGGCTCTCTGGCTTGTAACTGACGCTGAGGCTCGAAAGCGTGGGGAGCAAACAGGATTAGATACCCTGGTAGTCCACGCCGTAAACGATGAGTGCTAGGTGTTAGACCCTTTCCGGGGTTTAGTGCCGTAGCTAACGCATTAAGCACTCCGCCTGGGGAGTACGACCGCAAGGTTGAAACTCAAAGGAATTGACGGGGGCCCGCACAAGCGGTGGAGCATGTGGTTTAATTCGAAGCAACGCGAAGAACCTTACCAGGTCTTGACATCCCTCTGACCGCTCTAGAGATAGAGTTTTCCTTCGGGACAGAGGTGACAGGTGGTGCATGGTTGTCGTCAGCTCGTGTCGTGAGATGTTGGGTTAAGTCCCGCAACGAGCGCAACCCCTATTGTTAGTTGCCATCATTCAGTTGGGCACTCTAGCGAGACTGCCGGTAATAAACCGGAGGAAGGTGGGGATGACGTCAAATCATCATGCCCCTTATGACCTGGGCTACACACGTGCTACAATGGCTGGTACAACGAGTCGCAAGCCGGTGACGGCAAGCTAATCTCTTAAAGCCAGTCTCAGTTCGGATTGTAGGCTGCAACTCGCCTACATGAAGTCGGAATCGCTAGTAATCGCGGATCAGCACGCCGCGGTGAATACGTTCCCGGGCCTTGTACACACCGCCCGTCACACCACGAGAGTTTGTAACACCCGAAGTCGGTGAGGTAACCTTTTAGGAGCCAGCCGCCTAAGGTGGGATAGATGATTGGGGTGAAGTCGTAACAAGGTAGCCGTATCGGAAGGTGCGGCTGGATCACCTCCTTTCTAAGGATAAGGAACTGCACATTGGTCTTGTTTAGTCTTGAGAGGTCTTGTGGGGCCTTAGCTCAGCTGGGAGAGCGCCTGCTTTGCACGCAGGAGGTCAGCGGTTCGATCCCGCTAGGCTCCATTGGTGAGAGATCACCAAGTAATGCACATTGAAAATTGAATATCTATATCAAATAGTAACAAGAAAATAAACCGAAACGCTGTAGTATTAAAAGAGTTTATGACTGAAAGGTCAAAAAATAAGGTTAAGTTAATAAGGGCGCACGGTGGATGCCTTGGCACTAGGAGCCGAAGAAGGACGTGACAAACGACGATATGCCTTGGGTAGCTGTAAGTAAGCGATGATCCAGGGATTTCCGAATGGGGGAACCCAACAGGTGCTACCTGTTACCCATATCTGTTAAGGATATGAGGAGGAAGACGCAGTGAACTGAAACATCTAAGTAGCTGCAGGAAGAGAAAGCAAAAGCGATTGCCTTAGTAGCGGCGAGCGAAACGGCAGAAGGGCAAACCGAAGAGTTTACTCTTCGGGGTTGTAGGACTGCAATGTGGACTCAAAGATTATAGAAGAATGATTTGGGAAGATCAGCCAAAGAGAGTAAGAGCCTCGTATTTAAAATAGTCTTTGTACCTAGCAGTATCCTGAGTACGGCGGGACACGAGAAATCCCGTCGGAATCTGGGAGGACCATCTCCCAACCCTAAATACTCCCTAGTGACCGATAGTGAACCAGTACCGTGAGGGAAAGGTGAAAAGCACCCCGGGAGGGGAGTGAAATAGAACCTGAAACCGTGTGCCTACAACAAGTTCGAGCCCGTTAATGGGTGAGAGCGTGCCTTTTGTAGAATGAACCGGCGAGTTACGATATGATGCGAGGTTAAGTTGAAGAGACGGAGCCGTAGGGAAACCGAGTCTGAATAGGGCGTATTAGTATCATGTCGTAGACCCGAAACCATGTGACCTACCCATGAGCAGGTTGAAGGTGCGGTAAGACGCACTGGAGGACCGAACCAGGGCACGTTGAAAAGTGCTTGGATGACTTGTGGGTAGCGGAGAAATTCCAAACGAACTTGGAGATAGCTGGTTCTCTCCGAAATAGCTTTAGGGCTAGCGTCGACATAAAGATTCTTGGAGGTAGAGCACTGTTTGGGTGAGGGGTCCATCCCGGATTACCAATCTCAGATAAACTCCGAATGCCAAAGAATTATGGTCGGCAGTCAGACTGCGAGTGCTAAGATCCGTAGTCGAAAGGGAAACAGCCCAGACCACCAGCTAAGGTCCCAAAATAATTGTTAAGTGGAAAAGGATGTGGGGTTGCACAGACAACTAGGATGTTAGCTTAGAAGCAGCTATTCATTCAAAGAGTGCGTAATAGCTCACTAGTCGAGTGACCCTGCGCCGAAAATGTACCGGGGCTAAAACAATTTACCGAAGCTGTGGATACCTTTATAGGTATGGTAGGAGAGCGTTCTATGTGTGGAGAAGGTGTACCGTGAGGAGCGCTGGAACGCATAGAAGTGAGAATGCCGGTATGAGTAGCGAAAGACAGGTGAGAATCCTGTCCACCGTAAGACTAAGGTTTCCAGGGGAAGGCTCGTCCGCCCTGGGTTAGTCGGGACCTAAGGAGAGACCGAAAGGTGTATCCGATGGACAACAGGTTGATATTCCTGTACTAGAGTATGTAGTGATGGAGGGACGCAGTAGGCTAACTAAAGCAGACGAATGGAAGAGTCTGTCTAAGCAGTGAGGTGTGATATGAGTCAAATGCTTATATCTGTAACATTGAGCTGTGATGGGGAGCGAAGTTTAGTAGCGAAGTTAGTGACGTCACACTGCCAAGAAAAGCTTCTAGCGTTTAAACATACTCTACCCGTACCGCAAACCGACACAGGTAGTCGAGGCGAGTAGCCTCAGGTGAGCGAGAGAACTCTCGTTAAGGAACTCGGCAAAATGACCCCGTAACTTCGGGAGAAGGGGTGCTGAC